>JASFLF010000001.1:0-28394 GCA_050118235.1 Gammaproteobacteria bacterium
ACGCTCATCCCTATGATTTTTTTAGCGTACGGTATGTATTCGCCGGCGCCGAAAAACTCAAGAACGAAGTTCGCCGCACCTGGGAGGACAAGTTCGGGGTGCGTATTTTCGAAGGCTACGGCGCGACGGAAACCAGCCCGGTGTTGGCGGCGAATTCCGCAATGGACAATAAACCGGGTTCGGTGGGGCGGTTCATGCCCGGTATAGAGCATCATTTGGAACCGGTATCCGGAATGGAAAAGGGCGCGCGTTTGTACGTACGTGGCCCGAATGTGATGCTGGGCTATATGTTTCACGACAATCCCGGCGAATTAGTGCAGCCTGAAGCGCACCTGGGTAAAGGTTGGTATGACACGGGCGATATCGTGGAAATTGATGAAGAAGGATTTGTGACTATCAGCGGACGGGCCAAACGTTTTGCCAAAGTGGCCGGTGAGATGGTTTCCCTGATGGCGGTGGAAGCGCTGGCCAGTAAAGTATGGCCCGAAGCGCAACATGCGGCGGTGGCCGTGCCGGATGCGAAAAAAGGCGAACAAATCGTGTTGATGACTACCCAAGAAGACGCCGACCGTCCAGCATTGGTTGAACGGGCACATCAGGATAACATTGGTGAGATTAATGTGCCCCGAAAGGTTATGGTGGTTGTCGCTATACCGGTTTTGGGAACGGGCAAGACAGACTACGTCTCCGCGCAATCTTTAGTGGAGACCACTTCGTGAACCGCAACGTCTATAAAGTACTCATCGCCCAGTTTATAACTGCGTTTGCCGACAATGCGGTGTTGTTTACCGTCATTACCATGGTGTTGCAGTCGGGGACTATGGACTCTTGGTATGTGCCCGCGTTGCAAGCCTCATTTTTAGTGGCTTTTGTGGTGCTGGCACCCTGGGTGGGTCCGTTTGCCGATTCGCGCTCTAAGCCGTCCGTGTTGACCTATGCCAATGTGATTAAAGCCGTTGGCGCGAGCTTGTTGTTGTTCAACTTTGAACCTTTGATTGCCTATGCGCTCATCGGAGTGGGTGCCGCGGCGTATAGTCCGGCTAAATACGGTATCTTGCCCGAGTTAGTGGATGAACAAGCCTTGGTAAAAGCCAACGGTTGGATCGAGGGTTCGACCATTTTGGCAATATTGTCGGGGACTTTAGTGGGCGCGAAAGTGTCGGAATATTCCATTGAAGTGGCGTTGGTCATGGTGGTTGGATTGTATGTGGCCTCTGCGGCGGTTGCCTTGTTTATTGCCAAAACCCCGGTGGTAAATAAAGAAGTTGGTGCGGCGCTACCCAAATTCAAACGCATGATGCGTCAGCTGTTGTCCACCCCAAGGGCGCGGTTTTCGACTATCGCAGTGAGCTTATTTTGGGCCTCAGCTTCGGTGTTGCGTGTGTTGCTGGTGGCGTGGGCGCCGGTGGTGTTCTTGATGAGCGAAACCTCGGAAATCGCCATGCTAACCATGTTTGTGGCAATAGGCATTGCTGTGGGTTCGGTGTTGGCGCAAAAATTCATTCCGCTGGCGTATTTGCGTCGGGCGCGCCTGGCGGCGTTTGCCATGGGTGCCGTGATTGTGTTGTTGAGTTTTGTGGATTCGCTGTGGATTGCAAGGTTCGTCTTGTTTTTGTCCGGCGTCGCCGGGGGCTTGTTTGTGGTGCCTATTAACGCGGCGTTGCAGGAAATCGGACACAAGTCCATCGGCAGCGGTGGTGCAGTGGGCATTCAAAACTTTTTTGAAAACCTGGCGATGCTGGTTGGGTCCGGACTCTATGCGTGGGCGGCCGGTGTGGGCGCCGCGCCGGTGGCCACGATGTTTACCCTGGGTATCCTGGTGATTGTGGCGACGATAATTGTGTCCTGGCATTTACCGCCGGACACGGGGGACATCGACGATGCATTGCCTCGGTAGGAGCGAAGCTGTGCGCCGCGACTTGTTGAGATTATTTTCCAGTGCACGTGGCGCCCCATAAGTGCGCTTCCACAAAAACGGATAATATGAATAGAAGGCAATTTCTTAAATATTCCACGGGCATAGGCGCCATGAGTCTGGCGCTGAATGGTTGTCGCTACTGGCCCGCAGAAGGATTATTAAATCCGTGTTTGCCGGACAACCTACCCCACGAGCTAAAAAATCATGATGTGGTGCAACGCGCATGGCAGGGCATAGACGTTGATCAGTTCTGGGATTGTCATACGCATTTAATCGGCTTGGGCGACAGCGACTCGGGAATCTGGGTCAGCCCGCATATGCGATCGTTGTTGCATCCCATTCAATTTACGCAGTTTACATTTTATCTAAACGGTTCCTGTGCGGATTCGAATGATGCGCAAGAGACGCAAACCATTGATGAGCGATTCGTTAACCGCTTAGTACGATTGCATGATGATTTTCCTAAAGGGGCGAAATTCATGTTGATCGCATTTGAGCATCATTATGACGGCGAAGGCAAACAGCGTGATGATCTAAGTCCTTTTTATACGCCGAATCACTATGCCGCTAAAATAGCCGGACAGTATCCGCAGCGGTTCGAATGGATCGCATCGGTACATCCTTATCGTGAAGATTGTCTTGCCATGTTGCAATGGTGCGTGCGCAACGGAGCCCGCGCAATCAAGTGGTTACCGGGTGCTATGGGAATCGATCCAGGCTCGCGAAAATGCGATCAATTTTATGAAGCTGTGGCCAAGTACAGGATTCCGCTGTTAACTCATAGCGGCGAAGAGCAAGCGGTTAGTGTCAGCGGCAGCGAAGGTTTGAATAATCCTTTGTTAATGCGTCGTGCCTTGGAACATGGTGTGCGGGTGATATTTGCGCATTGTGCATCCCTGGGGGAAAGTGTGGATTTAGACAAAGGCCCTAATGGGGCTCGGGTCAGCAATCTGGATTTGTTTTATCGATTGTTGGCAGAGAAGAATTACCAAGAGCGGCTGTACGGCGATATCTCGGCGATTACCCAAGTTAACCGAGACAAAGCCGTCATTGAGGCCATTTTCACGCGTACTGAATGGCACGCCAATCTGATCAACGGTTCGGATTACCCTTTACCGGGAGTGTTTCCAATTATTTCCACTCAGAGTTTTGCGGATTGGGGATATATTCAACAGAGGGAGGCCGATGTTTTGGCGCAAATTCGCCGTTTTAATCCTTTGTTATTCGATTTTGTGCTTAAGCGTATCATTAAAGTCAATGCCAACAGATTGGCCCCGGCTGTTTTCGAATCTCGGCGCGTTTTTTCCGCCTGATCAATAGATACCTTCTTATCAAACTAGGGATTTCCCTTAGACTTCGTTTAATCAATGATAACTTGTATGTATAATCGTGTGGGACTATCGTATTAAATAGCCGTATTAAATAATCGTATTAAACACTAAAAACGAAATACGTAATATTTATCTTACACACTTGGGGAGTTTATCCGATCTGGAGACGGCGGGTCTTGAACGGTTGGATAATGAAAGCGCGAACAAAAAAAAGGTGGTAAAAAATGGAAGAGACTAGCTTTATCGACGGGTTATTAGAGTTTTTAAAACAATCACCAACACCATTCCATGCCGTAGACAATATCCACGAAATCCTCACAGCCGCTGGCTTTGTGCATTTGTATGAGGGGGATGAATGGGATATCAGTCCGGGTGGCAGTTATTATGTGATCCGCAACGATTCTTCGCTGATTGCGTTCACCGTTGGCGCGCATCCCATGACAGAAACCGGCTTGCGAATTGTCGGCGCGCACACCGACAGCCCTTGCCTGAAAGTCAAGCCGCAACCGGAAATCACCAAAAACGGTTATTTGCAATTGGGCGTCGAAGTATACGGCGGAGCACTATTGGCTCCGTGGTTTGATCGCGATTTGTCCATGGCCGGGCGCATCAGCTATTTGGCCACCGACGAAACCATTAAACACGCGCTTATCGATTTTGGAAATCCCATCGCCGTCATTCCCAGCCTGGCGATCCATCTGGACCGCGAGGTCAATCAAAACCGCTCTATCAACGCACAAACTCAACTGGCCCCTATAGTAATGAACCTGGGTGAAGGTCAAGAGATGGATTTTCGTGAAATGCTTGCGGACCATACGCGAAGCCAGTATAGCGAAAGTGATATCGTCGAAGTTCTGGATTACGAACTGAGTCTTTACGATACCCAGCCGCCAGCACTGGTGGGAATCAATAAGGAGTTTGTATCCAGTGCGCGACTGGATAATCTTATTAGTTGTTACGTAGGCTTGATGAGTTTCATCGAAGCCGGTGAAGATGTATCTTGTATGCTGGTGTGCAATGACCATGAGGAGGTAGGCAGTGCCTCACACGCCGGCGCTCAGGGCACATTCTTGAAATCCGTCTTGGAGCGCTTGTGCGGGAGCAGCGAAGCATTTGGCCGCGCCATGGATCGTTCCATCGTGATCTCCGCGGATAACGCCCATGGCGTGCATCCAAATTTTACCGATAAATACGATGATAAGCACGGTCCCGTATTGAACAAAGGGCCCGTGATCAAAGTAAACGCCAATCAGCGTTATGCCACCAATAGTGAAACCGCTGCGATTTTCCGCCATTTATGCATTCGTGCCGATGTGCCAGTGCAGACCTTTGTGATGCGTAACGATATGCAATGCGGTAGCACAATCGGTCCTATCACTTCAACAGAAATCGGCGTCAAAACCATAGACATAGGTGTGCCCCAGTTCGCCATGCATTCCATTCGTGAAATGGCCGGGCGTTACGACAGTTTTAACTTGTACAAAGTTTTGCGCGAGTTTTATTGTTGATTTCGCCACGGGAGTAGCGCGGCAGCGTTGTCGATAGTATAGTACGTGCGATCGCCAGTTCTTGCCCGGGAGGGCAATGGCAAAGCTTGTTTAAATTGACGCAGCGTGCGCTGTGCGCACGTCAAACCGCGGGTTTGCAGATGATTATCGTGGGCGCTCTTTCACTGCCTCATTGCGTACGCTATGCATCAGTCATGAGATTTACGACACCCGTTAACGGGAGGTCTCTATGAAACACACACTCTGTGTCTATCGGGGAGCTGCACTTGCTCGCTATGGTTTCGGTCATGGTCATCCGTTCAGCCCCGATCGGCTTGATGCTTTCTATCAGGAATTCCAACAGCAACAACTTGCCCATCACCCGGCGATTACGCTATGCGATCCTTGCCAAGCCTCGCAGGAACAGATCGAATGGTTCCATGATCATGACTATGTGGAAAAAGTAAAACAGCTCTCAGAGGTTGGTTTGGGGTTCCTGGACAATGGTGATACACCGGCTGTCAAAGGAATTTATGAAGCGGCGGCGACCGTGGTGGGTACGGTGTTGGACGGTATGGAGCGAATCATGGCAGGCCGGTGCGATAAGGTATTTATACCCATCGCCGGCCTGCATCATGCGAGCCGCAACAGTGCCGCCGGGTTTTGTGTGTTTAACGACTGCGGCGTGGTTATCGAAGCATTGCGCCGCTGTTATAACATAAAGAAAATCGCTTATGTGGATATAGATGCACACCACGGCGACGGCGTGTTCTACAGTTTCGAAAACGATCCGGATTTGTATTTTGCGGACTTTCACGAAGATGGCCATTACTTATATCCGGGCACTGGCTTTGACGATGAAACGGGCAAAGGGCCGGCTAAAGGCACAAAGCTGAATATCAACATGCCTCCGGATTCCAATGATGAGGACTTTTTGGAGAAATGGTCCGAGGTGGAGGCGTTTTTCGAATCACATGCGCCTGAGTTTGTTTTGTTCCAATGTGGTGCCGACAGCATTGCCGGCGATCCCATTACTCACTTGCGTTATACCCCCCAAAGCCATGCGTATGCTGCTGAGCGTTTGTGCTATCTGGCGGATAAATACGCCCAAGGGAGGCTGTTGGTCATGGGAGGTGGGGGATATAATCACAAAAGTCTGGCACGGGCGTGGTGTGCCGTAGTGGATAAGATGGCAAATTATCCTGGCAGTACACTTAAAAAGAATTTTTTACCACGAAGCCATGAAGAGCACGAAGAAATTTAGATAAGTATTTTTCGTAGTGGTGAATCCTTTGTCGGTGGGCATTACTCTGTAGGGAATCGAAGGCTAAAGTGGCCACATAAAGGCCCCATTCTCATTGCCTCGTAACATTTGAAAAAATTTCACATGAAGTGTTTTAAAAGATTTTTTTCTTCGTGTTCTTCATGGCTTGGTGGTGAATGGCAATAAAAAAGCCTCACGGTGGTGATCCGCAAGGCTTTTTGACGTTGTTGAAACGAATGGACTCAGTAACCTGGCGCTTTGGCACCTCCTCCATAAGTCCCACACATACAGTCATTAGACATAGGATCACCTCCTTTCATCAGGGTTACTACAAACCGCTCCGCAAACACCCCTGGAAATGAAGTGGAGCAGCGCCACCAAAATTCTATAAGTAGTAATCATAGCCCAGAATCGGAAAATGTAAAACACTAAAAATAATTATAAATAAATTAGTAAGATAGCTCTATTTTGAAGTCGATTAATTGGCACTGTGGTGCTGTTGTGGGAATACTATGTTGTTGTTGAGCACTATTGGCATCGCCAATGCACTTTGCGTTTAAATTCCAGCAAATGGATTGCGTATGTCTCAACATTTTCAGCACAACGCCAAGGATAGGCAAAGTCAGCCGCTGTTTCTTGGCACTTGGATTGTTGTCGTCGTTTTGCTCATCACCGCTTGTACAGGGGGTGGGGGAGATGGCGGTTCGCCACCAGTCCGTAAATCGGCGACTCCCCAAACGCCGGCCAACCTCAACGCCATTGCCGGCAATCAACAGGTGACACTAACTTGGGGGACAGTGCCCGACGCATCCGGTTATACGCTGTATTGGAATAATACGCCTGATGTGGCTAAAGATTCTTCCCATGTGGTGCGAAACGTCTCTCCAGGCTATCGGCATCAGGAATTGACCAATGGTCAGGTTTATTTTTATCGAATTGCCGCCGCTAATGGCAGCGGCGAGAGTTTGCCCTCCGATGAAATCACCGCGATGCCCGGGGGACACACACTTGCCGATACGGTGACGGATGCTAATCTTCGCCATTGTTTAACGAACTACAGCACCAGTACACCTGTTTATGCCGATACGATTAGCGGTGAAGTGGATTGCTCTTACCGCGGTATAAATGATCTTGAGGGCTTGCAGTTTTTAGCGGCACTGACGGCGCTTAATTTAGCCGGTAACAATATTCAAAATATTTCCGCATTAAGTCAGTTAAGTTCACTGACCACTTTGGACTTAAGTGGTAATCAACTTAACCGTGACGCGGAAGCTGTGTTAGAGGCTTTGTTCCAATTTGGGGCCTTGACGCAGTTGTCGATAGCAGGCAATCCGCAGCTGTCCTGCGCGTTCATCGATGCTATGCTCGATACCATTTCAGCTACCGATATTTCCGCCAGCGAAGCTGGTGTGAATTGCGCCGTTTACAGTCAAACACCGGCACCCATAGGTACATTAACGCCGGTGGCCGCTAAAGCCATCGGCGGCAATGAGAAGGTAACCGTGACATGGGAGGAAGTGACTGGTGCTTCGCATTACAACATTTATTGGGGTACCGCAAGTGGAATAACCACAGAGTCGGAAAACGTCATCGCCGGTGCACATCCGCCCTATGTGCATTCGGGATTGTCTAACGGTGCTACGTATTACTATGTGGTCACCGCGGTGTCCGGTGGCGCTGAAGGGCGGCTATCACCGGAAGTCTGGGCGACGCCCAGCAGTGAAGGTACGGCCATTGACGGTGTGTTTACCGATACCAACTTGCAATCCTGTGTTTCGGACTACGCGGTCGGCAAAGGGTGGACATTTACTCATGAGATAACCGGTTACCTGGACTGTTCCTCTCGCGCCATTTCGGATTTGCAGGGCATTGGGCAGTTGCCGGAGCTGTCCCAGTTGAACGTCATGAATAACGCCATTGCCGATACCACGCCGCTGGCGACATTGACCAATTTGACGCGGCTGTATATCAGTAACAATCAAATCGATAGTCTAGTTGGGCTGGCGGATTTGTCATCATTGAATTTCCTTAACTTAGGGCGTAACCGTATCACCACGGTAAATGCGCTGGCGGGATTAGACAATCTCACAGCGTTGTATCTCAACAGCAATCAAATAGTGGACGCGGGAGCGTTGGCCGGCCTGATAAATTTGCAGATACTGGACTTGCGCGAAAACTCTATAGGTGGCGAGGATATTGGTAACATCGATGAATTGGCGAGCCTGGTAAATGCAAGCTCTATCTTGTTAGCGGGTAATTACGATATTGCGTGTACGGAACTGGCTGCATTGTTTACCGCCCTGGGGCCGAATATTGTGGATATCGCTGCCAACGTGGCTAGTATTGATTGTATAGGCGTGCCCAATCCTCCGCTAAATGTCAGTGCGGCCGGCGGCAATCAGCGCGTTATTCTAACTTGGGATAATATTATCAATGCGTCGGCGTATAACATTTATTGGTCCAATTCGCCCGCGGTAAGCATATCGTCCGCAAACAAGAAAGCCAATGTTCGCTCCGGCTACCAACACACGGCGCTAACCAATGGGCTTGCGTACTACTATGTAGTGACAGCCGAAAATGCCAGCGGTGAGAGTGAAATATCACAGGAAGTTTCCGCCGTGCCTCAGCAAGTGGTGATCGCCGGTTTGTTTGCCGACAGTAATTTACAAACCTGCATAGAAGAGCTGGCTTCGATGAACGGATGGACTACGGCTGAGCAAGTCAGCGGGGTAGTAAATTGTTCCGCCAGGGCAATTTCCGATGTAAGCGGAATTGAGCATTTAACCGGCGTTACGGCATTATCCTTAAATGAAAACAATCTCACCGACATTACCGCCATAGGCTATCTGGATAAGCTTCGTTCGCTGTCGCTGTACCGCAATAACATCACCAGTGTGGATGCGCTGGTTAATATGACGGCTTTGCGTGATTTGTTTATTAGCAATAATCTCATCAGCAAAGTACACCCCGTGGGGAGCCTGCCGCAGTTGCAAGTGGTGGATTTGCGCAATAACCGGATTGGCAGTAGCGGCAGTGGCGGTGTGGACCAACTCACTTCGCTGACAAACGCCACACTGATCAGCGTGTCTGGCAACCCATCTATATCGTGTATTGAATTGCAGAATCTGCTGGACACACTGGGTGCCAGTGTAATTGATATGAACAGCGCCATAGCCGGCGAGAATTGCACCCGGCCTTCGCTAATACCCGCGGGTATCCAGGCAGTGGGCGGTAACAGCCAAATCAGCTTACGCTGGGTTGAAGTGCCGGTGGCTACTGCGTATAACATTTACTGGGCTACGGTATCGGGCGTGACACCTGCCAGTGGGCAGAAGGTAACCGTAACGTCACCACAATATGCGCACACCGGTTTGGATAACGATACGACGTATTATTATGTGATTACGTCGCAGTTGGCCAGTGGACAGAGCGCGCCGTCTGAAGAGCTTGCCGCACGACCTTCGGCCAATGGTGTACCGTTGGCGGGCTTGTTTCCCGACCGGGCATTGGCCAAATGTGTGAATGCGCTTGCCAACAGCAATGGCTGGTCTTATGCGCTGGAGGTCAATGGTATATTAAATTGTTCCGCACAGCAGATTACGGACCTGAGCGGCTTGGAACAGTTAAGCAACTTGAGCGTGTTGCGCTTGGGCAGTAATAACATTGAAGATATTTCTTCTGTGGCGTCGCTGGGCAATTTGACTTTCTTGGACTTATACAACAATGCCATTAGTGACGTCAGTGTTTTGTCTGGTCTTAACACTTTGCGCACCTTGTATCTGCATAATAATAATATTTCCGATATCAGTGCATTGGCGGGGTTGAACAATCTGGACTATTTGATCCTGGATGAAAACGCGATCAGTGATCCCACGCCGATTACCGGCATCAACACGCTAACACGCTTGTTTTTTCGAGCCAATTTGTTAACCGACGTCAACGCTTTTGATCAGTTGACGCAGTTGACAGAGCTTTATTTGAACAACAACAGCATTACCGACGTGAGCGCGTTGGCGGGTATGGTGTATTTGCAACAACTGGATTTACGTAATAATCATATTGGTGGTCAAGGGGTGGGCAATGTCGACACGTTATCGAGCCTCACCAATGTCAGCAAGATACGTCTATCGGGAAACAACTTGATTTCCTGTACCGAGTTAACCTCTTTGATCGCGGTGTTGGGGCCCAACGCTACCGACCTGGGTGAAGCCCAGCTAGGGGTTAATTGTCAGGCACCGTGATACTACGCTGTCACTATGTCGAGTGTTTTTAGGAAGGATCTTAAAAAGTAGGACGGGCAAGTGCTAAGATTCTTCCTGGCAGAATGACATTCTGCGCGTGTCCAACTGATGATTCTGAAATGATGATAAGGCTGTGCGCCCGGGCAAAAGGCGCACAGCGCGGTGAATGTTGCTTAGTTGACGTGGCTGCCCATTTTGCGTTTGGCAAAATAATGTTGATGATATTCCTCCGCGGGATAGAACTTTTGCAGCGGGCGAATATCGGTTACGATAGTTCTGGATTCGGTTAATTGGTTTTGCAACCGTTCTTTGGATGCAATAGCCGCGACTCTCTGCTCTTCGTTGCTATACAATATCATCGATCGATACTGAGAACCAACGTTTGCCCCTTGGCGGTTCACCGAAGTTGGGTCGTGGCAATTCCAGAATATATGTAACAATTGCTTATAACTGATAACGGCAGGATCAAACCGTACTTGGAGGGCTTCAGCGTGGCCGGTGGTGCCACTACAAATGTCTTGATAGGAGGGATTAGGGTATTCACCGCCAGTGTAACCTACCGTGGTTGAACAGATTCCCTGAAGTCGACTGAAAGTTTCCTCTAAACACCAGAAACAACCAGCCGCAAAAGTTGCTTTCTCCATAAATCACCTCTGCAGATTAATAATAATTTTAATGCTTGTTAGAAATGACTAATATCTAATCAATTCATAAAGTGCTTTGGTGTTCGCTACAGCAATAAAACATAGTATCTAATGCATCTATAATCAAATTTTTTTAATATAAAAATTTGCCGCAGAAATATTTATAAGATTAAGATTTTATTGAAAATATTTAGAATTGATCAAAAACCGAGCAATATTATTTCGTTGGTTGAAGAGTGAATTTCGCGATTTCGGTGTATTCCGCACCGGTTGGCTTGAGTTCGCTTTTGAACAGAATGACATGGTCTATGGGCATTGTTGTTGTATCAGTCACTGCTAATAAACCCTCCAGGCCTTTTACAGGCTTGCGGAAACGACCCACCGTGATATGACCCCGGAACGGCCTTTCTTCGGGAGTGACGCCCGCCTCAACCGCCAGCGCTTCCATGGCTTCGGCTATCTGTTGCAACACAGCGTTTTTGTGTACTAGCGACGCCAGCATTCTCGCTTTCTTGACGCTGGGAAAAGGCTGGGGGGAGGTGATCGTGACTGTGAAGACGGATTGACTTTCCAAAAAAATTTTTAAGCCGGCTTGGATTTGTTGTATTTGTTCCAAGTACAAGTCTCCAAGAAAGCGCATCGTAATGTGTATGTTGGATTCGGCTGTCCAGCGGATATGCTTAATCCAGGGATCTTTGCTATGTTGGTGTTTGAAATTGTCTATAAATGCCAAGGCCGTTTCGCTGAGCTTTATGCCGATAAATGTGCGGAATTTTTCGGTGTCGGTAGTCATGGACAATATGGTAGTAAGTTAGGTCCTTGAATACAATAATGTTGATGGAATATTACTTCTTGCGGCCTGCCCTAAAATAGTCGGTATTGTCATAATAAGCTTCCTCGTTATTATTGTCCCATTCGGGCATGCCCAATAGAGGAAAGGGTTGCAAGTGTTTAGGGCTAGGGTAGTGATTATTTTCAAATGCCTGAGCTGTCATGCAATCCAAATAGCTGAGCTGCTGTGGTAACGGCCACTGGAAGCAGCTCGCATCAACATGAAACAAAGCAGCATGTGCCGTCAAACCGATATAGGGATTGAGCGCTTTTTCATAAACCGCATGGCCGAATACAAAACAACGCAAGCGCGTTGTTAGTTCGTGACGGCGCTGCCAGAATAAATCTTTCCAACGGAATTCGCGAATACAATCCAACAACGAGTTATCGAAAGAGACTACTATCGCGCCACATTCATCGAATTGCGTCAACACATTTTCCATCGGAGTTCTTTGTGTACTGTCCGGTTTGGATTGTTTTCGTTGGCGAATGGCTTGATAGTGTTTGGCGTTTAACAGCGCTTTGGTCTTCGGGAAGGTATTCCACACCAAAACTTGAAAAAAATCATGCCAGTTCTCCGAGCGAGTTTGCACTTCACCGGTTAAATAAATCCGTGGTTCATAGTCATCCTGCCAATGCAGCGGTTTGGCGGCTTGTGGCACAAACTGAATTGCGGCGCCCCCCAAGGAGTGGATGGGGACAGGTTGATGTGCCAACAAGACTTGGTAATCCTCCAGGCTTGGCCAATGCTCGGATTTGCAGGATAATAAATCTGCCTGGGGTTGAAGTGGTAAATACAGCGGCGAAATTGCCATGAAATGGGGATTCCACTGATCAAGCGTTGTTTTTGCCATGGTTGTGAAAGATTAGTGTTTTTCTGCAAAACAATGGTTATTGTGTGAAATGATTATGGCGGGGCATGGTGGCCGCCGTCATTTTTACAGCAGCCTATTATAGGTGGGGCTAATATGGAAAAACAAACTGTGGTTGTGTTAGGGGCAAGTAACAAGCCCGAACGCTTTGCGAACATAGCTATTAAGAAGCTGATTCACCATGGCCATGAGGTGATACCGGTCCATCCTAGATTGATGGAAATAGATGGTCTACCGGTGGTCAGTGAGTTAAGTCAAATTCAAAACAGCGTTGATACCTTGACCCTTTATGTAGGGCCAAAACGTATTCTGCCGTTGATCGATGACATTGTTGCTTTAAGGCCAAAGCGGGTGATATTCAATCCCGGTACCGAGTCAGCAACGCTAGAACAGCATTTGACAGAAAACAACATTCCGTTTGTAAGGGCGTGTACATTGGTAATGTTGGATTCCGATACGTTTTAGGTTATCGCTAGCTTTTAATGCGCTCAAGTTCGGCTAACACGTTATCTAATGGTGGTTCAATGATTGATTGCTCAATCGTTTCACTATCCAAAATCGGGTCATTAAGAACCATTTCGTCAAAAACGGTGTCGCCATCTTTTGCTGGTAACTTCTGGCTGAGATTTTTGAAATCGAATAATTTGTCGTCCAGTAAATGCGACGGCGTTATGTTTTGTAAGGCTTGGAAGATGATTTCGGTTCGCCCTGGGTATTGTTTCTCCCAGTCGTGTAACATGGTTTTGATGTGTTTGCGCTGTAAATTTTGTTGTGATCCGCAGAGATTGCAGGGAATAATGGGGAATTCCATGGCTCTGGAATAACGGGCTATGTCTTTTTCAGCGCAATATGCCAGGGGGCGGATCACGGTATGGACGCCATCGTCGGTGAGCAATTTCGCCGGCATGGCTTTAAGTTTAGCGCCGAAAAACATATTTAAAAACAGCGTTTCCACAATGTCATCGCGGTGATGACCTAAGGCAATCTTGGTGGCACCCAATTCATTGGCAACCCGATAGATGATGCCACGCCGCAGACGCGAGCATAACGAACACAAAGTTTTGCCCGCGGGTATTTTGTCAACCACAATGGAATAAGTATCTTCGGTCTCAATGTGATAACGCACGCCGAGGGATTGCAAATAATTAGGCAGGACATCAGCTGGAAATCCCGGTTGTTTTTGATCCAGGTTCATGGCAATGATTTCAAAATCAATGGGGGCGCGTTCCCTCAATGCCGTGAGGATTTTTAACAATGTATAAGAGTCCTTGCCGCCACTGAGACAAACCATGACCACGTCAGATTGCTCGATCATATTAAAATCGCCAATGGCTTTGCCTGTCAGGCGTTCCAGGCGTCTTTCCAGTCTTTTGAAATTGGTGGAACCTTTCATATTCAAAATTTACCTATAGTCTTTACTCTTAGGGTGCAATGTCATAGTTGTGCTGTTGGGATCAGCCCTGATGGTGAGCAGAGTCGAACCGAGTATCGGGGGGTGACTCCAACAGCTATATTGTATGGCCTTGGGCCAGGACTTAACACAAAACTAGAAATTAGCCGTGATGAAACAACCGTTGCCACCAGCGGCGACGGCTTTGCGGCGGTGGAAACGCATGGGGTAAGTCTTCGGGCTTGGTTTGAGACAGCACCCATCCCGGTAGCGGTGGGTGATCGCTAAATCCGCAACTCACGCCCAGGTTATTGGGATCAAAGATTTTTATAAAAGTGGGATTTTGCAATTCGTCAGCATAAACAATACCACAATAGTCTTCTTTGTGTTCGGATCGCAACAATTCATCTATTTCACTGATAAACCGCTGCAGCGCGTCCGAGGATGAAGGTTCCGTGGGTGGTGTTTCCCCCACTTGATATATAAACCATCGTTGGTCCTGGTGTTTGCGTACTGTGTTCCACAGTTCATCCAGTTGTGGCCACCTAAGTACACCGTAAAAACTACCTTTGAATTGTTCTAAGAATTTTTTCGCCATGTATTGTGTATAACCTCGATGTTTCACTGAATTATCAATTAATTACCCTTCCATTAACTATTTGATCAGTTCCTTATGCAAACTTTTGTGATGGTATTCTCTCAAAAGTTGAGAAGTTCATCACACTTTTTTTGCTTTAAGCAATTCTTAAGGTTGCGATAACTATTAAAAATACTCAACAATTATGTAAGGGAATTACCCAAGCGGAGATTTGAGAAAAATATGAATGAAGCGGCCATAAAACTTGCTGTGACTGGAATGGACCATAGATCACAACTTTTATTTACTAAAACAGTGCAATTGCAGTTACAAGGAATTTGCCGAATTGTCGACGTGCAGGAAGCGGAAGTGGTTCTGATCGACATGGATTCGGCGAATTCCGAAGAATATTGGATTTCATTGAAAGATAATTTTCCAGAACTACCGGTAATTGCTCTGTCGATTCGGCCGGTCAATGAAAAAAACACACTTTATTTGCGTAAGCCTATAAAAATTAACTCCTTGATAACTACGTTGCGAATATTGTTTCCAAAACGATTTATGGCGAAGGGAAACGAATTCAACAAGCAAAAAAATGTAGACGGGCAGTGTTCAAATAAGCAAGACAAGTCGTTAAATGCGAGAACAACTATCGCAGATGTATTCAATAACACAGTGGATAAATCTTCGAATGTCGTTGCACTTTCAGACAAGGTATCGCCCGGAGAATGCATACTCGATGTGTTCGATGCTTCCTCTCATTTGATTTACTATGTCATGCAAGCTAGTTTGCAGGCAAAGGCGTTGAAAAAACTCGCCAAAATTTCACTGTGGAATGGCAGGATCATTTTATGTAACTTTAGTCCCAACGTCATAATTACAAATGTTTCAGAAGGAATGCTGAGAAGTCTGGCCATCGTTCAATTGAATGAGAGTCAAACGAAAATAACCATAGAGCATGTCGAACCGGACATATTGGATACGATTAATCCCAAGAAAGATCCGGCGTATAAAGAATTGAACGTGGAAAGTTTTATCTGGCAATTGGCGTTGTTGACAGCAAGGGGAAGAGTGCCTTTGGAACTGCACGACAATATGTTTTTTGTTGATAAGCCGGTGTACATGGAATATTGGCCGAATTTAACGCGACTTATGCCAGTACCCTATGCACAGCAGATAACGGCGTTGCTGGTTTTGCAGCCCAGGACTTTTAAAGAAATCTCTAAGACCTTGGCGATCGATGTAAAGCATGTCGCAGACTTATTCTTTGCGGCCGCGATGATAGGGTGTGCCGGTCAGGCTAAACGACCAGCCGATAAATTATTCGCACCGTTCGAGGTGGAACAACACAAACACCGCAAAGTACTGTCTTCCATCATGAACAGACTACGCAGTATTGCTATGGGCAACGCGCAAAGTGCGTAAATATTGGAGAGATCATGAGTTCACATAAAATTATTTTTACCGGTCCGGTCGGTGCGGGTAAAACCACTTCCATTGCGGCCATCAGCGATGTCGAGCCGTTCGTTACCGAACAAATTGCCACAGATGCTACCAAGAACAGGAAAGAACAAACTACAGTAGCGATGGACTATGGCATGTTAAAGCTGGAGAACAACGAGCGAATCCATTTATACGGTACGCCGGGGCAGGAACGATTTAATTTTATGTGGGATATTTTGACCGACGGCGGAGTTGGGCTTATTTTATTGATCGATAATAAGCGAGCGAATCCCTTGGATGATTTGTCCTTTTTTCTCCAGTCTTTTAAAAATTTTATTGAAGAGACTGCCGTTGTCGTCGGAGTAACCCGCATGGACATTGCATGCAAACCCACTTTGGAAGACTATCGCAGGGTCATGAGGGAACTGAACATGAATATCCCAATCTTCGAAGTTGATGCTCGAGAAAGAAAAGACGTTATCTATCTGGTTCAAACCCTATTGTATTGTCTTGATCCCAGGATTGCGGCTTAGTGAAAGTTATCGAAATGAGCGGTGTAGATTAATTGTGAGTGAATTCGTACTAGTTTTACAGGACTACGGGGTTGGTTTTGGTGAGAAAATCATCTTAAGCTCTGTCAATCTCGAAATTCCCGAACGGGGTGTTTTTTTGTTGATGGGGCCGGCTGGTACAGGCAAGTCAACACTGCTAAGAACAATCGCCGGCATAAATGACGCAAATCCATCCCTGCGGACCTGGGGTTCAGCGAGCTATGCGGGAGAGCCTTTAAGTGAAAGTGAACTGCCGGTGCTGGTGGCTCAAAACACAAAATTATTGCTCGCCAATGTGTTGGACAACGTTATTCACGACTTACCCGAACGACGGTCACTGTCAAGAATTCAACAAATCGACATGGGGAAAAGACTATTGGTACATAGCGGATTGAGTGAACTCTCGGAAGATCTGGAAAAAAGCGTGGTGGATCTACCGCTTCACTTGCAAAGACACCTGGCTATTGCTAGATCCGCTGCCGCCAATCCTAAGTTACTTCTAATTGATGAGCCCACTACCGGAGTCGAGGAACAGGTTTGTAAATCATTGATTGAATATATTAAGCAAGAATCCGAACGCCGGGCGGTTCTTGTCGTCGTGCATAATCAGAAACACGCGAATTTGTTTAAAGGAAAAATGGCGCTATTAGCAGGCGGATGGGTCCATGAGAGTAAGGATACATTGCGTTTTCTTAGTAATCCGGAATCCTCTGCCGGCAAATGTTTTGTGCAGACCGGATCGTGTGATGTGCCATCACCTTCCGCAAAACTGGAAGAATTAAGTGATGAGGCAATCAGCAAATACAATCCTCCGCCACTATGTGAGGCGGCAAAACAATATGTCAGTGACGCGTTTGGCCCGCGTAATTTTCTATGGCTGAAAAAAGGTCGTTTGGCAGGCACCCCTAAGCCCGGATTGTTAACCGATATTGATCATGATTTGAAAGCACTTAAAAGAGTTGGAGTGACAGTATTGGTAACGTTGACTGAGTCGCCCATGGACAAAGAAATTCTGGATGAATACGAGATTCGTAATGTGTTTTTCCCAATTGATGACATGGGGTCTCCCAATATCGAGGATGCCAAAAAACTGTGTTATCGAATCAGCCGACTGTTGCAAAAAGATGAAGTGGTTGCTATGCATTGTAAGGCCGGATTAGGAAGGACCGGAACAATGTTGGCTGCGATGTTGATCTGGGATGGGCTGTCCGCTTTAGAAGCCTTAGAAAGTACTCGACGCATTGAACCGAGATGGGTGCAATCTGATGACCAGATAGTATTTTTAGAGGAGTTCGAAAACAGTGTTGACGCCGATAGAGGAAGTTTAACAAAAGTATCGTCTTGTGTGTGAAGTGTGGAAATTTTGTTGTGTAAAACAGTAAGTAGTGGAAACTAGTTGAATAAAAAATTGGATATAGTTAAGTAACAAAAAAGTAAAAGTAATATTAACCTATCAAAAAACTATTCTATTGGACGATAAATAGATAGTTGTGAAAAACAACCAAACAAATACGTTGGGCTCAAATAGGAGTAATATAATGTCATTAGATCAAGTATTAAACGAAGCGATGAAACAGGTTCCGGAATGTGTCGCTGCAGGTTATGTGGATTTATCTACTGGTATGTTGCTGGGCGTCAAAACTGTCGACTCCCATCCTGCCGAAGTCTTGGAAATAGTCGCAGCGGCGACTTCGGATATGTTTCAGGGGGCTAATGTTACATTGATCGAAAACATGTTTAAAAAGGCTCGAGGCACATCGGATGATGCACGGCACTACTTCCAAGAGATGGTTGTAATGAGCGAGAACTTGCTGCATTTGTTTATGCGATGTAAAGGAAATGAAGACCATGTTGTGGTTTTCGTATGTCGGAAATCCGCAAATATGGGTATGGTATTGACGAAAGCAAAAACTGCGTTGCCGTCGCTGGAGGCTGCTGTATAAAGGCACAGTGTTGAAAGAGGGTTATCAGAGTATTGTGATTGGATTACTTATGCAATACTCTTTTAACCAATTAGCGAACTAAGTGGTGGACAGGTAAGCTTTTGATTTATAAAAAGTGTAAACAGATAGACATTCTTATTTCTGAAATTTATAAGGAAAAGTAGATCATGGCATCTGCAACAAGTTCGATAGAATCGGGGCGTAGTGAAGTTGCCATTGATAAAATGATTCGCCCCATATTACGAAGGCTAAATAGCGCTTCCGGACAAATTGAGGCGTCGTCCGTCATGTCGAGAGATGGAATAGGGGTGGCGTCAGTATTAGCCGATGGTGTAGATCCAGATCGTTTAGGGGCTATGTGTGCATCATTGTTGTCTCTGGCGGATACCACTGCGAAAGAATTGCAGAGGGGAAAAGTCAACCAGCTAGTATTGGAAGGAGAGAACGGCTACGTATTGATTATCCATGTCGGCACCAAAGCCGTGTTGGGTATCGTTACGCGAAAGAATGCCAACCTGGGAATGGTGTTTGTGGAAGCGAAGAAAACCGCTGAAGAGATTCTTAGAATACTTCCATAGTGATTTTCCTAAAGGTGAAAGAGCAAGTGGAGAAATGGTTATGTGTGGTTCTACGAGTAAAAATAAAGCGAATATAAATTGTGAAGAGGGTAGACGCCTAGGCTGCGGAACATTCTGTTGCCGATTGCTGGTTCGGTTGGATCCCAATGAAATGGAACCTACAGATGATGGAATGCCATCTAAAGGCTTTGTAGACAAACTGCCCGATGGTAATTGCATCCACTTCCACCCAGACAAGCAGATTTGTAAAATTTGGCACAAACGCCCCAGAGTATGCCGAGAATACGAGTGTAATTCGGATTTTTTATTGCAGGTTGTACTAAGAAACGGTTTTAGTACGTTAGGGAAACTCGCAAAACAAGCGTCGAAGTCCTTCATACCCAAAGAAACCTACATCGATATTCCATTGCTTGACGACGACCATAACGATCAAACACAGTCTTAGCGGGATGTTCGTATTTGTAACTTGTAGCGGTAGCTAGAGGTACGCTAGTTGATCGTTTTCTGGGTTTCTATTAGATGAACCATTTTCCTATAGTGCACACCTTCTATATGCCTAGACTCATCCGTCAATTCAAAATTTTTCGATTGGTAAAATCGCGTGGTTGGCTCAACGGCATTGACCCACACGCTTGGTAAATGCAACGTCTTGGCGATGTGCAGTAGGTAAATGAGGATGGCTTTGCCAATCGTTCGGCCCCGCCAAGAGGGTAATATGGCTATTTGCCCAATCTCTCCATTTGGGTGTATGCAACCGGTTCCGATGGTGTTGCCATCACCGTCGTATGCAAGCACGTGATAACAATCGGGATCCGAATCGCTAATGATTTGATTGCGAGAAAAACCGAATTCTTTAACAAACACCGTTTCGCGTATGTGTTGAATCGTGTTTTGGTGATCTTTCCATTTGGAAAGATAAAAGCTGTAACCGGGTTTAGACATAATACATCGAATGCTATATATTCTATTGAATACAAATAGTTATTACTGCTAGTTAAAGATCTCTATTATATAGAGGTTTTATTATTATGCGATATGTTAGTGCGAATTACTATAAATTTGTTTATGCCGGTTGGAGATAGACGAGAAATGCAGTAGGACATTGATATTTGGACTGCAGTTTCCTTTGCGAAGCGCAAGATGGCTTGTCATTGCAACGAAAAATAAAATACCGCACCTTCACCCGGCTTGCTTTCTGCCCATATTTTACCACCATGGCGGTCAATGATTCTTTTGACGGTGGCCAGGCCAATGCCGGTTCCGGGGAATTCGTCAATACCGTGTAAACGCTGAAACGCACCAAATAGCTTTTCCGAGTATTGCATGTTAAATCCAACGCCATTATCTTTTACAAAGTATATGCAATGAGCATTATCCAGCCTGCAGCCGCACTCCACCATGGCGTCGGTGTTTTGGCCGGTATATTTCCACGCGTTATCCAAAAGATTGTCCATGACAATTCGTAGCAATCTTTGATCGCCTTTGGTATTCATGTTGGGCTCAATTTTTATGGTGATCTTGCGTTCCGGGTATAGTTCCGCTAAAGATGCTGCCGCTTCTTCGGCGATATCGCTCAAATTAACCGGTGCAATTAATAGCTTGTGACGGGATACGCGCGACAATAGCAGTATATCATCAATAAGTTGCGCCATACGCTGGGCTGCCTTTCGTACCCGGTTTAGATAGTCGATACCGTGTTCGTCCAGTTTATCCTGGTAGTCTTCCAATAATAACTGACTGAAACCATCGATGCTTCTTAAGGGTGAGCGTAGGTCGTGGGAAACGGAATAACTGAAGGATTCCAGTTCCCGTATCGCACCTTCCAATTCCGCGGTTCGTTCCGAAACCATGTGTTCCAGTTGCTCACGGTAGCGCTTCAGTTCTGACTCAGTTTGCTTGCGCTGTTTTATGTCACGTACGAACACCACGCCGGAAGGTTCGCCATCCCATTGGCTGATAAATGCGGTCAGTTCCACCGGAACCGGTTCGCTGGATTTTTTATCGGTAAACAACGTTTCGTATTGGATAGGCTCATTCTGACCTTTTAGGCGTCGCTTGAATCGTTGTACTACGTTATCTTTTTCGCTGGGGTGTACCACATAATCGAGATCCGATCCTATGATTTCGTCAACCGTGGTATTTAATATCTCGGCCATGTGCTGATTGGCGAAAACATGTTTGCCTTTTTTGTTGACCAAAATGCCATCGGTGGCGTTGTTGGCCAGAGAGCGCAAATTTTCCTCGCTTTCTTTAATTCGTTTTTCATTTCGGATACGATCACTAATGTCCGTTGTAATCCCACATATCGCATAAACATCATTGTTTATATCGAACAGACAAAATTTTGTTGAGATAAACGTCTTTAGCTCTTCTCCGTGAGGGACAATTTCTTCAATCTGTTGAATGGACTTGCTGGCTATCACTTTTTCGTCATTCGCCCGTAATTTATAGGCTATTTCTTGCGGAAATAACTCATAATCCGTTTTTCCCAGGAGGTGTTCCTCAGTGCTATCGAAAAAATCTGCAAACTGCTTATTAGCCAGCAAATATTTACCGTCCTTGTCTTTGGCGTAAATGATCGTTGGAGAATTATCCAAGATGGCTTGCAATAAATTTTCGTTTTCTCTTAATGAGTCCTCTCCATTGCGTAAAGCAGTAAACAACTTGCTAATTGTCGCGCTCAGCTCTCCCACTTCGCCGGTAAAGCATGGAATAGGCGTAATTATACGATGATTATCAATGTACTCAGTAACCGCGGTGGAAAGAGTCTTCAAATTCTTAGTTAAGGATGATAATAAAATGTAGAGAATAATAACCGTGGCCGTTACGATGACCAGGGCGTCAATAATGTCTCTTTTTCGCACACCGGATACCAGGTGGTTTATGTCATTGGTGCTGAATTCCAAATGGAGTTCACCTACTGGAGTGTTGTTCTCCCGAAGTGGGAATACCACGTGAAACGAATCTTTGCCACCCAGGTTTTTTATGTTGCTCAACAAATCTCGATTGATGGGTGTGGATTGCCTGGCAATGCCTGCTTGAGCAATAGTCTCATGGTCCGCCGATTTAACCGCGATGAAATTAGCGTTATGAGATTTACCAACACGCTTTACAATTTCAAGAATTTCCTCAATATCGTTATGTCTTATCGCTGAGACCAAAGTCGATGATATGAGCGTTGAAAATTCCGATATTTCTTCTTGTTTTTGTAATAGTAACTGATCCTTTGTGAGGTTGATGTCGTTCCATACCAGCAGGGAAAAAAGCACCATTTCTACAAACGCAATAGTAATGATCAATTTGGTGACTAGAGATACATCGCGATTGGAAAGTAATTGCATTACTTGCGTCGGTCTCAGTGGTGAAAAAATAGTTCTGTAGAAATGCTTTCCCGTTTGTTGCTACATACATCAGGAGTTTAGCATTGTTGATATGAATTGTAAGGCATGCGGGCGGCCGAGGGTAATGGCAAAGAAATATAATTAATTTAATATACTATAATGATAGTGTAACTAATTGTTTTTAAAGGTAATAAAAGACTTGTAAATAAGTCTTTGGAAGCATTTGGTGAGATTCAAAATTCATGACTTGAAAAAACGTAGTAGTTTTCCGGTTTGGTTTGAGCCCTGAAAAAGACTACGTTGTTTTCAAGCCATGACTATCAAGCTGTAGCTATATAGTAGTCGTGGAATTACACACCTAATTTGTTTTTGATGGCATCGATAACCGCTTCACTGGAGGTGGCGGTGACAGTTATTAGCATACCTTCTTTGTCATAAAAACCAATTAACGGCGCAGTTTTTTCATTGTAGGTTTCCAGGCGGTGGCTGATAGCTTCTTCCGTTTCGTCTTCACGTTGTATCACGGGGCTACCACATTTGTCACAAACGCCTTCTTTTTTCGGCGGATTGCTTTTGACGTTGTAAATCGCCTGGCATTCGGTGTTCGAGCAAGTGCGTCGAGTGGTTAAACGGTCTAATATGACATCACGCGGTACGTCGATGTTTACCGCCATATCCAACTGAATGCCTAATTTCGCTAGTAGTTCTTTTAATGCTTCTGCTTGCGGTATGGTGCGGGGAAAGCCATCCAGTAAAAAGCCTTTTTGGCAATCGGGCTCTTGTAAGCGTTTTTCCATTATGCCCATAATCAGGGAATCGGGCACCAAGTCACCGCGCTTCATATATCCTTCGGCTTCTTTGCCCAAGTCCGTGCCGGCTTGCACGGCCCCGCGGAGTATATCACCCGTGGATATTTGTACAGATCCATCCATTTGTGTCAGTTGTTTTGCAACAGTGCCTTTGCCTGCGCCCGGCGCGCCCAATAAGATCAATTTCATTCGGTTCCTCCCCGTGATGTGGATTTGAATAGAGACGCATTGTGCCTGCAAAATATCAATAAAATCAATACATAAAATGTTCTTTTGGACGTAGTGATAGAATTAATAGATCAATATCCGGCAACAATGCTTGGTTGATGTTTGAAGTATGACGGCAATCAATATGGGAATCTACATTAATTGTTCCCAACGCCCATAACAATTTTCCAATTCAATGGTGATTTGTTCAAACCTCGCAAGTGTGGTTGTTATTGTGTGGTTGTCTTGTTTATAGAAATCAGGTTGACCCATGGCGTGCTGAAGATCTGCTTGTTCTTTTTCCAGGAACTCAATGCGCGCGGGCAATTCGTCCAACTCGCGTTGTTCCTTATAACTGAGTTTTTTCTTTTGAGACTTTGCTTCAGATTCCGATTGGATTGGTGCTGGTTTTTCAGCATTTATATGGGTGTCTACTTGATATTTTGCGGCGGTGGGAGTCGGTGACGGACGTTGTCTTATCCAGTCATCATAACCGCCGACATATTCTTCGACCCGCCCATCTCCTTCGAATACGATGGTGCTGGTGACCACATTGTCCAGGAACGCCCGGTCATGGCTTACGACGATAATCGTGCCATTGTAATCGCCGAGTAACTCTTCCAATAGCTCCAGTGTTTCGATATCAAGATCGTTGGTGGGTTCGTCCAAGACCAATAAATTCGCTGGTTGAATAAACAGCCGCGCCAATAACAAGCGATTGCGCTCACCGCCGGACAACGATTTAACCGGGGAGCGTGCCCGCTGTGGTGGGAATAAAAAGTCTTGCAAATAACCCATCACATGACGGCTCTGACCGTTGACGGTGATCATATCACTGCCTTGGTTTAAGTTATCCACCACCGTGCGCTCCAGATCCAACTGACTGCGTTGTTGATCAAAATAAGCGGTTTGTAACCGGGTACCCAGTTCAACAATACCATTGTCGGGTTGAAGTTCGCCCAGGAGTATTTTGATCAGTGTACTTTTACCTGAACCATTGGGACCAATGATGCCGATACGGTCGCCGCGCATGATGGTAGTTGAAAAATCGTTAATGACGCTTTTATCGCCAAATTGTTTGCTAATGTGTTGCGCTTCGATCACGATCTTACCGGATTGCTCTCCGGCGTCTAATTGCATGTTTACTTTGCCCATGGTATCAAGGCGCTGGTGTCTTTGCTCCCGCAATGATTTTAAGGCGCGTACCCGCCCCTCATTGCGCGTTCGCCGTGCTTTAATGCCTTGGCGAATCCAGACTTCTTCTTGCGCCAGTTTTTTATCGAATTTGGCGTTATGCTGTGCTTCGGTGTCCAGTCGCTCCTGTCTTTTACGTAAATAGTCATCGTAATCGCCCGGCCAGGAGGTCAATATACCGCGATCCAGTTCCAAAATCCGGGTTGCCAACCGGCGCAAAAAGCTCCGATCGTGAGTAATAAACAATAACGCCCCATTGAAGCCCAGTAGGAATTCTTCAATCCAGGTGATGGCTTCAATATCCAGATGGTTGGTTGGTTCGTCCAACAATAATAGTTCCGGTTGCAAAACCAAGGCCCGCGCCAACATTACTCGGCGCTTATAACCCCCCGATAACGCCGCCATATTGCTGTCACCAGGTAACTCCAGTTTCGTAAGAACGGTATTGACGCGTTGTTCCAAGCGCCAGCCGTCACAAGCATCAATGGATTGCTGCAATGAAGCCATTCGGTTAGTGAGCGAGTCGCTGGGTTCGCTCGCCAGTTTTTGTGAGACATGATGGTAGTCCGCCAATAAACGCCCGGCTTCTTCCAATCCCGAAGCAACCACGTCATACACTGTAAGGGATTCGTCAGGCGGGACATCTTGTTCAAGATAGGCGATGCGCAGGTGTGGTTGCTGCCAAACATCACCTTCATCCAAGTTGATGGTTTTGTTGAGGACCCGTAGCAAGGTGGATTTCCCCACACCATTGCGGCCCACCAAACACACCCGTTCACCGGCGTCTATTTGCAGATTGGCTTTATCCAGCAACGGTACATGGCCAAAGGCCAGGGAAGCGTTTTCCAGTTTTATGAGAGGCATATGGTGATTTTTACAAAAGGTATCTATAAAAACTCAAGAGGCAGAATGTTACAACATTGGGTGTGGCAAAGGAAACTTCAATTGGAATAGCGACCATCTCTTGTTTCTGTCAGTCTTCTTCCATCCGTGGGTCAAACCATGGAAATAGAATTCACCACGAAGGGCACGAAGATAACAGCAGTTCTAAAATCCTTCGTGGTAATTAAAATATTTTGATTTTTATGGAATAAAAGTTAGTGAAATGTCCACTATATATAAAAACGGATTGTAATCCATGCGTAAATTTTTAATATGTTGAAAGATAAGCAAAAATTTCTTCACTGGATAGACAACTGCCATGCGGCGCTGTTTAAACACGCCTTCTGGATGACAGGCAACCGTGCGCTGGCGGAGGATCTGGTGCAAGAAACTTTTTATCAGGCCTGGAAAAACCGCCACAGTATTGAGAACGAAGAGAATCCGTTGCCCTGGTTTTTAACCGTACTGCGACGGGAGGTATATAAGGAATATCAGCAAGCGCGTTTTGATGCTTTGTCCGTGAGCGAGCAACACATAGAAAATTCCAGCAACTTTTCGGAAAGCGATCTTGATACGCTGATTGATTTGGGCAATGGCTTGATGTCTTTGAGCGCCCGACAACGGGAATTATTGCTCTTGCATGGTCTGCACGGATTCACTTATGAACAAATTAGTGAGCAACTAAGCATCCCCATAGGCACGGTAATGAGCCGAATCGCCAGAGCGCGCCAATCGCTTCGAGCGTTTTACACGAAAGATGATATAGATAAGGTGATTGTACCTTTCAAAAAGAGAAAGTGAGGTTTAGAAGTAATGGACCAAGAACAACGCGAAGCACAAACACTTCATAAGTTGCTCAACGCACCTAAAGTGCCCGAAGATTTGGCGGCAAAACTCAAGAACAATCTGGAAAAGCAGATGGTTAAGCCAGAACAGCTTGGAAACACAGCACGACGATACCGAAAGTGGGTGTACGGTTTAGCGGCTAGTTTGACCATTGCAATTGTGGTGGCCGTGCAAATCAAGACCGAACCGGAATTGGTCTCACTTGCCTATAGGCACGCCGAGGAAGAAGCCCATCTAGTGGGAGCCATTGATGGCGGCTATCAGTCCTGGTTCGATAAGGCCGGTTTGCAGATTCCCTCTGAAGCAAACGCCATTGTTTTAAGTAAAAACTGCGCGCTAGGGGAACAAAAAACCAAACATCTGAGATTCGATTTACCCAATAAGGGAACAATCAATTTGTTTCTGTATCAAGACGGCGCGGGTCTGCCGGGCCGGGTACAAGCTGATGGCACTATAGATGGCCAGTCTTGGATAAGTATTTCCCCGCGAGAGGATATCCGTTTGCTCGCTTTATACGATTCAACTGTCAGTAAAGCGAAAATCACCCAAATCATTCAATCCATGTTTGAAGAACACTCCGCTTAGCAGTTAAACCAACCACTACAAAGGAACAATAATGAAAAGACTATCCATTCTGTTGATAAGCGCCAGTATAGGCCTGTCGTTATTGACGCCCATTACCCATGCGCAAGCGCCGGATATCGGGCCATTGCCACCGGTGCCGGTGAATCCGGACAATCCACCTACACCGGAACGGATCGCATTGGGGAAGAAACTGTTTTTTGATAACCGCATATCCGGCAATGGCACCATGAATTGCAGCAGTTGTCATATTCCCGAAACCGGCTGGACGCTACCAACGAAGTACTCAGTGGCCAACGAAGGCTTCGTCGAGCGCCGCAATTCGCCCACATTGCTAAACGTCGGTTATAACAAAGCCTTGATCTGGGACGGGCGCGCGCCCAGTTTGGAAAAACAAGCGGTGGGATCCACTAAAAATCCGGTGCATAAAGGTCAGGACATCGACAAGCTGATGAAAATTCTCAATGATGATGCAGAGATGGTCAAAATGTTCCAGACAGCTTACGGCAGCAAACCCAATCCCGGCGATTATGGCAATGCGATTGCCGTGTTTCAACGCCATACCATTATCACAGGAGAGAGTCCGTTCGACCGTTACATGAAAGGCGATGAAAAAGCTATCTCCGAAGCGGCCGTCAACGGCATGACATTGTTCAAAGGCAAGGGCGGTTGTATCCAATGTCACAACGGCCCGAACTTCACCGACTCGGATTTTCATAATATCGGTCTAAAGCGTAACCCCGATTTTGACAAAGAAGAATTTCAAAAAATCTTGAAATTCGATGCCAAACGCATGGGTTTAAAAGAATGGGAAACCATCAACGACGACCCCGGACGTTATTTAAAAACCCACAACATGGAAGACTGGAAAAAATTCAAAACGCCAACTTTACGAAACTTACCCGATACCGCTCCTTACATGCATGACGGCCGCTATGCGACCATAGACGAGGTAATCGATCATTACAACCGGGGCGGGGATAAAGCGAAAAATCAAGACAAACGTATTAAACCGTTGAAATTGAGTGATAAAGAAAAGCAGGAATTGAAAGAATTTTTGCTGTCCTTGAAAGGCGATCTTCCAAAAATACTGTATTGATCTCTTTAGCGTCATTAAGCTTCAATTAGCCGCTTTATAAGCGGCTTATTATTACCCGTATGCATCGGAAGTATTTTGCGTAGAGCGCGGCAATTTGTCATAAATTAGAAATTTTCACTACAGTTTGGAAAACAGTGACATTTATTTTTCAAGGATACAAGGACAAGAGAAATAAGTGCATGCTTGATAAATAAATTATTAGCACCAACCCCAACACTCTGCTATAAATATATTTATAACAATTGAGCGTAGTGCGGCTTTCAGACACTATAGTAACTGCAAAAACGATGTTCTGTTTGATCGTTGCACGATCTCGACGAAGGGGAAACAATCATATGCAGTGTAATCGAACTCGTTTGGTTCT
>JASFLF010000002.1:0-22601 GCA_050118235.1 Gammaproteobacteria bacterium
CGGATTGTGTAACAATCCTTGCCCCCGTAGCGTAATCAACCCCGACTCGATTACGCTGCATTGAGTATGTGCTTCGACTTTTTCAAACGACTCAACAGCAGTACCGCGTTAGCCGAAACTTTATGGTATATATGTTACGCAGCTTTTATTAGCATTTTCTTAAAAATATGCAATATTTTAGGAAGGTTGCTTGTAAGCTTTAGCTTACGTACTTCGTTTCAGGCAGGATATGTTAATCAATATCGATTGGCAACCATTTTTTATGGTGCCAATCGATCAACAAATAAATGGGCAGGTAATTCCAGATTTCTGATATAAAAATATTCTCTTATATCTCCATATGATTAAGAAGTCGTGTAACTCATAGCTTTCGCAATGGTTCAGACTTCATCTTCCCGCAACAACACTTGTGTGGTCTCAAACGCCCGTGTGCCTTCATCCACTAATGTCAATTCGTGGGTGCCGATTTGGGCAATTTCGCCATGTTTGAATAAATGTTTTTTAATTCTGCGGCCATTGATCGTGGTGCCATTGGTGCTGCCCGCATCTTCGATGAATACGTCTTTTAATCCATCCATGTACTGATTGGGTTTAACACTGACCGTCGCGTGTTTGCCACTTACAGCCAGGTCATCGATTTGAATATCGCACTCGGGTCGGCGGCCGATGCTGATTGTGCCTTCTTTTAAATCATATTCTTCAATAACAATTCCATCTCGAGTATGTACTAATTTGGGCATGATATTTCCTGAATGTTATTTAACTAATAGTTGTTAAAGAGTTGATTATCTTTAGCGATTTCTGCAGCGGCGTAAGGCGTCGGCAAACGCGGTGCCGGTTTGGTAACGCAACTCCGGATTTTTCTCTATGGATTTGTTGATCACCCGGGTTAAACAGGTAGGCAATTCAGAGCGGATTTTCCGTATCCCTTGTGGCTTGTTGTTGGCGATCTTATAAGCTAACGATGCCATGGAATCCGCTGTGAATGGCAACACTCCGGTGAATAATTGATACAACGTAACACCTAAGGAATACAGATCGGACCTGCCGTCGACTTGTTCCCCGGAGAGTTGTTCCGGCGACATATAAGAGGGGCTACCCAATACCGTGCCGGTGCGGGTTCGGCTATTGTCCGTCAAACAGGCTATGCCGAAATCAGTCACTTTCACATTGCTGTTTTGGATATCGTAAATAATATTGCCCGGCTTGATGTCGCGGTGCACCACGTTTTGTTGGTGCGCATAGTCCAACGCCTCCGCTACGGTGATACCGATGTGAAATACTTCATCGATGGATAGCAAGTTATCCGGGTGGCCGAACGTATCCAATCCCTCCCCATTGATGTAATCCATGGCGATGTAAGCGAGGTCGTGCTCTTCACCCACATCAAATATGGTAACAATATTGGGATGATTTAGCCGCCCGGCGGTTTCCGCCTCGCGGAAAAACCGTCGTCTCACTTCCTCGATTTGTTTGCTGTCGAATTCATCCGATAACGGCAGCGTCTTAATCGCCACGGTGCGGCTGATTTTTGGGTCCACTCCCAGATACACGGTTCCCATGGCGCCTTGGCCGATAATTTTCTCCACTTGGTAGCGGCCCAAAACCGGCCGTGCCACGCTGGGATGATCCACTACCAGGGTCGCGGTGTGGGAATTGATGGAACTGGTAAGCATGTTGCTGTTGGATTGCGTTTGATGACGCACGCGCCGCTCTTGAATATCACGGTATTCGGCGTCTTTTCTGGCGATATAATCGTATACCGCTACCGCCTGGTTGAATTGGCGTCGGCGTTCAAATTCCAATCCGAGGTTGTATAAACATTCAATTAGTTTGGTATCCATTTCACATTTACGCATATAGTTAAACGCTTGATCTAATCGGCCCTGAGCTTGGAGATTCAAGCCCAACTCTCGATAAGCATTAGCGGCTTCCGAGCGCAAAGACTTAAATGCTTGCTGGATTTTGAAATGAAAAGTGAGGAGTAAGTGGCCGAAAATCACAAATAACGCGGGAACCACTAAAGGCTGATAAAAATTCAAGACCAACACCATCATAATACTGATATTGACAATCAACACGGCAAGCAGCCCGGTTATGGCAAAACCAATCCAACCCCGCAGTTTTACCGGCAAAATCAGCAAATAAATAGCCAGTACTATAATGACCAAGCGCTGTAAGCCGGTCGACCAATAGGGTTGCTGAATGACTTCGCCTTCGATGAGCGAATTCAAACTGTGCGCTATCCAAACGGCGGGTGTGGTGGGAATATTGCCATACGCCATCACTTCACCGACAGGCGGACTTATGAGTACCGCTTTCACGCCTTTCAACAACCTGGCAGGCGCCCCATTTAACACATCGATGGCGGATATAACGGGTACGTTTAATTGCCCCGAACGGTTAATAGATGGCAACGGCTGGAACCGATAGGCGGAATCGGACTGAACAATGACCTTACCAATATTTATCCCGTAACCTGCAATGAGCGTCGCCGGCACACCCAGGGTTTGGGTTGCCATTTGGCTCAGGAAACTGGGGGTAAATTTGTCCTCCATTTTTACTGCAAAGGGTTGGGACATTGTCCATGGGTGGTCTAGCGATAACAACCCCAACGCTTTGGCATGGCTGGCAAACTGATCTGCCGGCACAGAGGTGATATTGATATGTGGTGTGGGTGTGGAAAAAATCCAGGGCAGTTTGGTAAGCCATGGCACATTCGCCGAGTTTTCCATCTCAAAACTTTTCAATTTCTTCGGAGCCGTAAGTTTACTCACCGGATTCTCTATGCCCGGTTGCCGGCTTTGATGAGCATGTTCGGCACCGGTTTGATACAAAACAGGCAAAATCGCAGCGTCCGTCTTTTGTAACGCTTGCACGAGGCGATGGTCGTAATCCAAGTATTGGAACTGCTGCTTGGTATGTTCATCCGCAGCGGAAATTTTCTGTTGATAATTCTCCGAATGCGCCAATGGCAATAAAATACCGATGGCTTTTAATTGGGTGATGGCCAGTTTGTCCAGCAACTTGGCTATGGTTAGATAACTCCATGGCTGCTCTCCCAGCGCATCAATGGACTTTTGATCGATGGCCACCACGGCCACTTGGGAGGCAAACTCCGTATTGGAAATCTCTTTTTTGGGAATAAAACGGGACAACAAATCCAGCGAATTCTGCTCCACTGTTTGCACAGGCAGGGTATAGCTCAGCCATAGTGCAATAGCAGCCGTTATTCCAATCAGAATACGATGGTTCTTCACGCTGACCCTTCGAATTAAAACTTAGGCGGGTTGCCGGTTGATGCAGAATACATTAATTAAATAGTGCACTAATCTGTTTTGTCTGAAAAAAATCACTCTTTGTCCTTGCAGCATCAATGCCGACTTGCTTCTTAAGATTTTTCGTCATGTTTGGCTTGCGTCCAATATGACTCCAATCGTTCTATGGGGAGGTCGGCCAAGCTTTCACCAGCCGATTGCACGGCGTTTTCCATCCATTTAAACCGTGCTTCGAATTTGGCATTCGAGCGGCGAATGGCCAATTCCGGATCGATCTGCGCGTGGCGCGCGATATTAACCACGGTGAATAACATATCGCCAATTTCGTCTTCGATCCTTTCCCAAGTTGCGTTTTGTGCCAATTCCGCCTTCAACTCGTCAACTTCCTCGGTTAATTTATCGAACACTGGATCAATGGTTTCCCAGTCAAATCCTTCTTTAGCGGCCCGTTTCTGCAATTTTGCAGCCCGGGTCAAACCCGGCAAGGTCTTGGCAATACCGTCCAGGGCACTGTGATGATTGCCCTTCTGTTGCCGCTCTCGCGCTTTGTGTTCTTCCCAGGCGACGGTTTGCTCTTCCGCCGATGCGATGTTCGCATCTCCAAATACATGTGGATGCCGGCGAATCAGTTTTTCACTGATGGCGGTGACAATGTCGTCGAAACGAAAAAGCTGTTGCTCCTCCGCCATTTGGGCATGGAACACCACCTGAAACAACAAGTCGCCCAGTTCCTCGGCCAATTCCTGCATGTCGTTGCGTTCGATAGCATCGGCCACTTCATAGGCTTCCTCCACCGTGTAGGGTGCGATACTGTGGAAGGTTTGTTTAATGTCCCATGGACATCCTGATTGCGGATCGCGCAAACGCTGCATGATGGCTAATAGTTCGGTGATATCGCTCACTATTCCCTTCCGTTGATATTTTTTTTCAAAATTTGACGTACATCGAAAATATTAAATGCCGGCTCTTTTTTCCCCTTAAGAATCTAGCAATACCTATCGATATTTATTTCACATACCACAATGAATTTTAGCCATTCTTCTTGAGGTTATATGATTACCAAGCATCGCATTATAGTAATTTCTTTACTAGTTTTTCTAATCCCATTGAGTGCTTATGCCGAAAAGCTCGAAACCCTGTCCGAAGCTCAGGCGGCATTTGATATCGGTGAATATGAAAAAGCGGTGACGTTGTGGCGAACCGCAGCGTTAAAAGGCAATTCCAATGCACAAGTTTTAATGGGATTGGCCTATTCTAATGGTTGGGGTGTTGATAAAAATATGCAATCAGCCGAAATGTGGTATCACATTGCCGCCGAAAACAACAATGCCAGTGGTCAATTTTTATTGGGTTTGTATTATCTTTCCAGCAAATCGGAACAGCTGGACGCCGGCCTTATGTGGTTAAAACGCTCGGCGGAAAACGGTGACGTATCCGCTCAAGGACTATTGCAAAAAGCACAAGCAAAACACTGGTTTGAAAATATCGATCGCTGGAATTTATCCGGTCAGACACTCGCTTCTGTTCAATAATAAAATTCAGCAATAGAGTTCAACATTATTTGGCTGCCTCCGCACTGTCCGCCATCTGAATAACATCGGCAGCATCGTAGCCTCCTCCGTCCCTCACGGCTTCCTGTAAAGCGGAAAATAACGCCACCGCCCGTTGATCGCCGTCTTTGACCGCCATGGTTAAAAGTGCCTGCCCGCGTACGGTATTGCCTTGCTGGAACGCCATTAGGGCTTCGTTATACGTACAAGCCTCTGCATTGACCAGCGAAGCGCTGACCGCACTGCTGACAAATACTGTAACTTTCAGCATTCTTGGTATCATCTGAACCTCTTGGGAGTTATTTGTCAGCAACGCCTAAAAAAAACCATGGAAATCTATTAATATATGGCACTTCAAGCAAGACCTGTCAACCTTGCCTATCAACCGTGGTGACAGTGCCGGTTTGTCAATCCGGTGCCTTAACCCAGTAAAATTCGAGATGCTATGATGCAGTTAGTATTGGCTTCCACCTCCCCTTATCGTCAGGCTGTGTTAAAAAAACTGCCGTTGGCTTTCGAGACCGATACGCCGGATATCGATGAAAGCCCGCTGCCCAATGAATTGCCGGAACAATTGGTGAAACGGCTTGCGCAAGCCAAGGCCCAAGCGGTTGCGCCTCGCCATCCTCACAGTCTGATCATCGGCTCCGACCAAGTGGCGGTGCTCGGCGGGGAAATCCTGGGCAAACCGGGCAATCACGACAACGCCGTAAACCAACTGCGCAAAGCCTCGGGTCATGAGGTGATATTCCTGACCGGTCTTTGTTTACTAAACAGCGCCACCGACAAGGCGCAAGTGAGCTGTGTACCGTTTAAAGTGCAGTTTCGCCCGCTGAGTAATGAGCAAATTGAACGCTATTTGAACCATGAAAAACCTTACAACAGCGCCGGCAGTTTTAAATCCGAAGGAATGGGGATCACTCTATTCGAAAAGCTGCAGGGAGACGACCCGAACACATTGATCGGGCTACCGTTAATCGAATTGGTGCGGATGTTGGAAAATGAAGGGATAACCCTGCCTTGATAAAAATTGAACCACGAAGGACACTAAGGATTTTTTAATATTTTTTTAATCTTCGTGCCCTTCGCGGTTGTTATCGATCAGGTAATGCTTCCAAGCTAGCGCCACTATCAGCCGCCACTGCGGATTTAAACAAGCGGAAAAAATTTTCGGTGGTTCGTTCAGCAATGGTGCCCACATCAGTGCCACGCAAAGCCGCGATGTGCTCTGCCACGTACCGCACATAGCCCGGTTGATTGACTTTACCCCGAAACGGCACAGGCGCTAAATAGGGGGAATCGGTTTCCACCAGCATGAACTCCAAGGGTAATTTTTTTGCGACTTCTTGCAGTTCAGTGGCGGTTTTAAACGTTACTATGCCGGAGAGAGAGATCATGAAATTCAAGTCCATGGCCTGTTTGGCAATGTCCCAATTTTCCACAAAGCAATGCATTACCCCCCCCACTTCATCGGCGCCCTCTTCCTTGAGAATCTTTAAGGTGTCCTCGCTGGACTCCCGATTGTGAATGATTAAGGGTTTGTTGACGTGTTTAGCCGCGGCGATGTGAGTCCGTAACCGATCCCGTTGCCAGTTCAAATCCCCTTCACTGCGGAAATAATCCAGTCCCGTTTCGCCTATGGCCACCACTTTGTCGGAGGCGTTGGCAAGCGCCACCAGTTCTTCCACACTGGGTTCATGTTTATGCTGTTCATTAGGATGCACCCCCACGGAAACCGACACATTGGCTTTATCTTCCACCAGGGCGAGCATTTTAGGGTATTTTTCCAAAGTAATGGACACGCACAGAAAATGCCCGACGCCTAAACGCTTTGCATCTTGCAACGCGCCATCCAAGCCGTTGTCCCAGTCTTTTAATTTCAAACAATCCAAGTGGCAGTGCGAATCGACCAAATACGCGGACATGTTGGTTCCTTTAAAGAAAAGAAGATTAACCACGAAGGCAGGAAAAACACGAATATTAATTGAATATATTTTTTTTATTCTTCGTGTTCTTCCTGCCTTCGTGGTGAATATAAAAGTGTTATAGACAGGCGCAATTGTAGCAAGTCGCGGTGTAGGATATCACCCCGCATTTTGTGTGAGGATTTTATGAAGCTTTATAAAGTATGGGTTTGACGATCGGATTTTAGCGCACCGGCCAAATAGGTCTCGATTTTGTTGCGTACGGTACCGTTGTCCTGATCGCTGAATTGCACACCAATACCGGCAATGCGGTTGCCTTGGGAACCGGGCGGTGTGACCCAGACTATTTTACCTGCTACAGGGATTTTTTCTTTTTCGTCCATCAAGGTCAGCAGCATGAACACTTCATCGCCCAAATTGTAGTTTTTGTTGGTGGGGATAAACAAACCACCGTTTTTTACAAACGGCATGTACGCAGTGTACAAAGAGCTTTTGTCCTTGATTGCCAGAGATAAAATACCGCCTTGTTTGAATGCACCTGCCATTCTTTAGCTCACCTTGTTTATAGCTGTTTATGCTGGTTTTACACCGCGAGTTGTTTGGAATTGAGCTGCGACCACTCTATTAACATATCTTCCAATAACAATTGTACATTGGCCTGGCTCTCCACGAGGCGCCGGGCTTCGATCAATTTGTCCAGAAATCGGAACAGTGCCGTTAAGTCTACCGCAGCGGACAATTTTTTCAACGAGCTTTCGCCCACAGAGTAACTATCGGGCGGCTGCGCGCCATTCTTAAGGCGAATCATGTACGAAGTCCACATAATCAGCCATTTAACCAACGAAGCCACGTCCGTTTCGGACCATATTTTAGCCACGGCCACAGGATCGGCCCGTCCCAAAGTCAGGTTGACAAAACTGGTCAACAATTCCTCTACCAAGGTCTGGGTATTATTGCTGAGGTAATCCAGAGCTACCAGCGGTCCACTGTTGGCCAAAAGCAACATGGCTTTGATTTTATTCTCATCGCTGGTGGTGGCATTGGTTTTCAGCCATTTTAGTGAAATATCCGCCGGCGGTTGGGGGAAAGGAACCTGCTGGCAACGGCTTCGAATTGTCGGTAGTAGAGCGCTGGGTTGGGATGTCACTAATATGATGAGACTGGCGGATGTGGGTTCTTCCAGAGTCTTTAGCAAGCTGTTCGCCGCAAATTTGTTCATTTTCTCCGCAGGATGAATGATCGCCACCTGCCCCAAGCCGTAATGGCTTTTTAGGCCCAGAAATTCCGACAGTTCCCGGATTTGGTCAATGGCAATGATTTTACCTTCCGATTCCGGCTCCACCAGCTTGAAGTCCGGGTGTGTCTTGGCCTTGTTCAGCGCACACGCCTGGCAATGGCCGCACGGCAAAGGATTGGGTATGTCAGGGTTTGCCTGGAAGGTGTTACACAACAACAGTTGCCCCAGCTGAACCGCGAATTCGCGTTTACCAACGCCGTTGCCCCCGGTAAGCAATAGTGCGTGAGGCAGCGTGCCACTGGCAAACCGAGCCAGCAATTTCTGCCACACTGTTTCATGCCATGGAAAGCGTTTAAACATGTTTTTATGGGGCCTATTGGTTTATGTAAGCGGTTAATTCTCGTTGCAATTGTTGCCGCACGTTTTCCAGCGATTGTGATGCGTCTATAACCCGGTATTGGTTGGGATATTGTTGTGCTCTGCGCAAATAGGTTTGGCGCACTTTATCAAAAAAACTCCGGCGTTCACGTTCAAACCGGTCGCGCTGACCCTTGGTTTCTTCGCGGGTGGAGATGCGCTGCATACCGATTTCCACGGGTACATCCAATAATACCGTCAAATCCGGACGTCGCTCACCTTGCACCCATTGCTCTAATTGCGCTATACGTTGGGTGTCAATGCCCCTGCCGCCGCCTTGGTAAGCATAAGTCGCATCGGTGAAGCGATCGCACAACACCCATTTGTTCGCCCGCAGCGCCGGCTCAATGACTTGCGCCAAATGCTGGGCCCTCGCGGCGAACATCAACAACAACTCGGTGTCATCGCACATTTGATCGTTTTTGTAATCCAAAAGCAATCCGCGTAATTTCTCCCCCAATGGTGTCCCGCCCGGCTCACGGGTCAGCACCAAGTCTATACCTTGGTCTCTGATTGCTTGCGCGATAAACGCCAAAGCCGTGCTTTTGCCCGCCCCCTCGCCGCCTTCCAAGGTTATAAATTTTCCTGGCATGATTTTCCCGGTATTATTTTCCTGGCATGTTTCTCCAGGTGTTATTTTTCAAGTTTTATTCTCATTGTAGCTTGCGGTGATTGTTTAGTGCGAATTGGATACTTTGGGCATGGATGAGAACGGTCGCGGTTTGCCCCCCAATTGGTATTTCACTACCGCCCGGTTATGATCTTTCAAATTGCTGGTAAATTCGTGACTGCCGTCCCCCCGGGCAACGAAATACAAGGCATCGCCGTCATTCGGATGCAGAGCTGCCCGGATGGCATCTTTGCCGGGCATGGCAATAGGCGTGGGCGGCAAGCCGTTGCGGCGGTAGGTATTATAAGGCGTATCGTTGACCAAATCACGCCGGCGCAGGTTGCCGTCGAATTTTTCGCCCAAGCCGTAAATCACCGTGGGATCGGTTTGCAGGCGCATTTTTTTTTGCAATCGACGCACGAAAACACCGGCAATTGCCGGTCGCTCGCTGGCCAGGCCGGTTTCTTTCTCGACAATGGACGCCATAATGAGCGCCTCGTAAGAGTCTTTGTACGGCAAATCAGCTTGGCGGTTTTGCCACTGTTCTTGCAAATACTCTTCAGTGGCCGCATACGCCCTTTTTAAAAACTCGACGTCCGTAGTGCCGCGCGGAAAATGGTAGGTATCGGGAAGAAACCGTCCTTCCGGATGCTGCTCGGGAAAACCGAGTTTTTCCATAATTTGCTGTTGATTCAGCCCTTCGAGTGTATGCACCAAATACTCGCTTTTACGCAGTTCCTGCATCATTTCCCTAAAATTCCAGCCTTCAATTAAAGTGAATGAATATTGCACCGTTTTGCCGGTGCTGATGTCCTGCAGAATGTCCCTGGGAGTCATGCCGGGCTTGAAGGCGTACTCTCCCATTTGAATTTTGTTAGCGACTCTAGTGAGCCGCCCATGCCATACCAGATATTTCGGATGATCGATGACTCCGGCCAGGTGCAAATTGTTAGAGACTTGTTTAAGGGTTTCGCCTTGTTTGATCTGATAATAATAGGGCTCGCCTTGCACGTTGATTGGCTCGTTTAAAAACTGGTTGTACCCCATTAGAAACCAACCGGCCAGTAAACTGCCCAACAACACACTGACGGCGGATAATTTGTAAATCAACATCTTCACTGCATACTTCCTGTCTGGCTCTGCCTGGCTTCCTCTCTGCAAAGTGCTTGCATCAATTGTCCGGTTATGGGACCAATTTTATAGTCTGTTTGAGCATCTTTCTGCTTGGAAATGGGCACAATTTGTCTGACTGGCCATAAGCCAATCAAGCTATTGCTTAGAAATACTTCATCGGCGCTCAGCAAAACTTCTTTTTTCACTTCAGTAATATCGTGAGAAATTCCCAAGTCTTGAGCCGTGTTTAAAACGTATTGCCGAATAATACCCGCCACACCGCAGCTTGTTAAGTCCGGAGTCAGCAAGCGGTTTTGGCTGACGATAAATACGTTACTCATGGTTCCCTCGATGATATTGCCCTTTGTATCCATCATGAGCCCTTCGGCAATGGACTCGTCTTGCCATTCGGCTCTGGCGAGGACCTGTTCCAATCGATTGAGGTGTTTGATGCCCGCCAAAGCGGCGTTGGAAGACAGTCTTAGGTCACACAGACGTACGACAACACCTCGGTGGTATTTCGCTGGTGAATACTCCGGAAAGGCATAGCGGATGACTATACGATTGCCGTGGGCGTTTTCGGGCATGCGGTATCCTCGGCCGCCTCGCCCACGGGTAATGAGAATTTTTAGTACCGCTTTTTCTTCATCGCCGGTCAATCTGTTCGCCTCCTGGATTAATTTCTCCAGCGGAGGTTGCGGAATTTGCAATCTTTCACAACCTTGGAGCAACCGTTGCAGATGTTGTTCCAGAAACATGATCTGGCCACGGTACACCTTTAGAGTTTCAAACACACCATCGCCATAGTGCAGGCCCCGGTCCAATGCCGATACGCTGTCACATGGTTCGCCGTTGATGAGTATATTGATCACGGAATATAACGAGGATTTTTGTTTAATGCTGAGCCAAACCCAACGAATTTAATAAGCCTTTAGCCTTGGCTTGGGTTTCCGCCAGTTCTTTTTCCGCGATGGAATCCGCAACAATTCCCGCGCCGGCGCGTAAATGCACATTTTTATCACATTGAACCATGGTGCGTATCAAAATGTTGAAATCCATATCGCCGTTCAAGTTGATATATCCCATGGAGCCGGTGTACGCGCCGCGGCCGCTTTGTTCCAACTCAGCGATAATCTCCATGCAGCGCACTTTAGGGCAACCCGTAATAGTCCCGCCGGGAAACATGGCCCGGATTACCTGCCCAGGGGTTATGTCTAGCCGCAAATGGCCGGTAACGTTGGAGACGATATGGTGCACATGGGAATAGGTTTCCAGAACCATTAGTTCATTCACTTTTATCGAGCCCGGCGCACAAATTCTACCGAGGTCGTTGCGTTCCAAATCGATTAACATAATGTGCTCGGCTCGTTCTTTGGGATGGGCAATTAGCTCACTGCGCAGCTCAAGATCTTCCTCATTGAGTGCTCCCCGCGGACGGGTGCCGGCTATGGGCCTGGTACTGACATCACGGTTTTGCACTTTTACCAGACGTTCGGGGGAAGAACTGATTATGGCCGAATCAGCGAATTTCGCCAAACCGAAAAATGGTGCTGGATTATGTATTCTAAGTTGTCGGTATAACCATGTATGTGGCGGTGGTTGTGTAAATTGTATGTTCCACCAGCGCGATAAATTCACTTGAAACACATCGCCATTTTTAATGTAAGTCTTGATTTTTTCCACACCGGATAAATATTTTTCAGGATTTTCTTCGGTGATATTTGCAATGGGTGGAGATGTATCGGAGGTGTCCGCTTGCCGCAGCAAAGCTTGTTGCACATGAGTGAGCATGGCATCGATCAGCTGTTGCTGGCCGCTTTCCGCAATAGCGTACAAATGGCCTGTGTTGTGGTCTTTGATTATCGCCGCAGGAATTCGTGTGGCGAAGGCAACCGGTTCGCATTGCGCGCTACCAGGTAATCGCAGACTGGATTCGATCTGCCCCGCTAATTCATAACTTAAAAACACGAACCAGCCACCGCTAAATGGCAATGATTTAGGGCGGCCCGATGAGATTTTCTCCAAGCTCCACCACCGATCGAAGCTGTCAAGAAAATCACCACCCGATAAGCTTATGTCTGTATCGCGCGCTGGTGTGGTTGCCGGATTTTTTCCGGTGTTATCAATCAGTGTTAAACCGTGTTGTTGCATTAATAAGGTTTGTTGTGGAAAAGCGAACAAAATATCGTAATGCTGCTCGCGGCTTTTGAGAGCGGTTTCCAGAAGATAGGGGTAAGTATCGGGGGCGTGTTGGTGCAGTAACAGTAAATCTATGTCCGGCTTTATGCGTTGCACCAAATGCATCGGTTGCGATTACGCTGGCTGGTTAATTTTATGTGGATTCAGCGGTGTTGTGTCAATATGGCAATAACGCGGTTGTCGGAGACAAAAGTTTATTTTAACTTACCGAAAACCAAAGATCCGTTGGTTCCGCCGAAACCAAAAGAGTTGGAAATCGCCACATCGATTTTCATTTCCCGCGCGGTATGCGGCACATAATCCAAATCGCAGCCCGTGTCGGGGTTGTCCAAATTGATGGTTGGGGGCGCGATTTGATCGCGAATGGACAACACGGTAAATATCGCTTCGATACCGCCGGCGGCACCGAGTAAATGCCCCGTCATAGACTTGGTGGAACTCATGGGGATTTTTTTCGCATGATCGCCAAAGGTGCCTTTGACCGCTTCGGATTCCCCTTTGTCCCCTGCCGCTGTGGATGTTCCGTGAGCGTTAATATAGTTCACTCGCTCTGCATTAACACTGGCGTTTCGCAGTGCGTTCTGCATACAGCGCATGGCGCCTTCCCCGCCGGGGGCGGGTGATGTCATATGGTACGCATCGCCGCTCATACCAAACCCTAGTAATTCCGCGTATATTCTGGCGCCGCGTTTTACCGCGTGTTCGTATTCCTCCAACACCACAATACCCGCCCCGTCGCTTAATACAAAACCGTCACGGTCTTTGTCCCAGGGTCGGCTGGCGGCCTGCGGATCATCGTTACGGGTGGACAGCGCTTTTGCCGCGCAAAACCCGCCTAGCCCAGTTGCTGAACAAGCCATCTCCGAACCGCCGGCGATCATCACATCCGCATCACCGTATTCGATCAGGCGCGAGGCTTCACCGATGCTATGAGTGGCCGAAGCACAAGCCGTAGCAATGGCCAGATTAGGGCCTTGCATTCCATACATGATGGATAAGTTGCCACCGATCATGTTGATGATATTCGCGGGGATAAAGAAAGGGGAAATCTTTCGAGGACCGCCGGCCAAATACGCGGCATGGCCTTTTTCAATGCCGATAATGCCGCCTATACCTGAACCAATGTAGACTCCAATCCGCGGTGCGTTCTCGGAAGTCACTTCCAATCCCGCATCTTCGATGGCTTGTTTGCCCGCGGCAATTCCATAATGGATGAACACATCCATTTTTTTGATTTCCTTTGGAGCAATATAGTCGCTGGCTTCGAAATTTTTCACGGAACCACCAATGCGCGAGGAAAAAGCACTGGCATCAAAGTGGGTAATCGGTGTAATACCGCTTTTACCGGCTAAGATATTTTGCCAAGATTCCGGGACGGTAAGGCCCACAGGGGTTACCATGCCAAGTCCTGTAACAACAACGCGTCTTTTACTCAAAAAGGATCCTCGCTACTTTTTATCAATGATAAAGTTTATGAGTGTTAAACATTTATCAGTGATAAAATGTTTACTGATAATAAAATGCATAAGGCCGTGACCACTTGCGTGATCCCACGGCCTTATCTTGGAAATCTGTTTTTAAGAGCCTAGATGCCCGGTAATATAGTCGGTAGCTTGCTTTACAGTGGTAATTTTCTCGGCATCTTCGTCCGGAATTTCCGTTTCGAATTCTTCCTCGAGAGCCATAACCAGCTCAACGGTATCGAGGGAGTCGGCACCCAAGTCGTCAACAAAAGAAGAGTCACCGCTGACTTCTTCTTCTTTTACGCCTAACTGTTCAACTACAATTTTTTTAACACGTTCTTCGATGGTGCTCATTTTAAGCAAATCCTCCCAATAGTTTGAAAATCAGCTGCTTGCTGCGCCCGGTATTCTATTGAAATCCTCCCAGACTTACAAGCTATAAAAACCTTTATAAAACCTTTATAACAGCTTAGTATCTCTATATTTTTTAATAAATTTCAATAAAAATGCTCGATTCAGAACCTCAAGCCATATACATTCCACCGTTTACATGCAGTGTTTCACCGGTGATATAACCGGCTTGCGGGGAGGCCAGGAATACCACCGCCGCGGCGATTTCTTCCGGTTGCCCCAGACGCTGTAATGGTATGGATTTTAACAAACCTTCCCGTTGCGCTTCAGACAGAGCTTTGGTCATATCGGTATCGATAAAACCGGGCGCAACCGCATTGACGGTGATCCCCCTGGGACCGACTTCGCGGGCCAACGATTTGGTAAAACCCAACAACCCAGCTTTGGCGGCTGCGTAGTTGGTTTGACCGGCGTTACCGGCGGCCCCAACGACGGAGCTGATATTGATAATGCGTCCTTTGCGCTGTTTCATCATGTCTCGTAAACAAGCTTTACACAAACGATAAATGGAGGTCAGGTTGGTATCGATGATGCTTTCCCACTCCTCGTCTTTCATGCGCATCAACAAATTGTCTTTGGTGATACCGGCATTATTGACCAATATGGATGGCGCACCAAAGTCGTTTTGTACAGCAGTCAACAACTGCTCTACAGAATTCTGATCGGTGACATCCAGGACATAACCTTTGCCTTTGATATTACTGGCTTCGAATTCCGAGCTGATGTTATCTGCACCGTTTTCACTTGTGGCTGTGCCTATAACCATTGCGCCGTTGTTGCCAAGTCCCAATGCAATGGCTTTGCCTATGCCCCGGCTAGCGCCGGTGACTAACGCGATTTGATTTTCCAGACTCATGCGCCCTCTCCTGTTATAGCCGTTAACACTGCCTCAATTGTATCGTTAGAGTAAATGGCATACGTTGCTAATTTTTTATCAATGCGTTTGTTCAATCCTGCCAGTACTTTACCGGGCCCGCATTCCACCAAAGTATCAACGCCATCGGCGGACATTTTCTGTATCGTTTTCACCCATTGTACGGGGTTGCAAAGTTGACGGACCAAAGCGTCTTTGATGGCATCCGGATCAGCTTCAATTTGCACGTCAACATTGTTAATGACGTCTATAGTGGGCACTTTTATTTCCACTTTCTGCAGTCGTTCCGCCAAATAATGGGCTGCCGGCTCCATCAACTGGCAATGGGAAGGCACGCTCACCGGCAACATCACGGCACGCTTAGCGCCCGCTTGTTTGGCGTTTTCCACCGCCCGTTCAACAGCACTAGCGTTGCCGGCAATCACGACCTGCCCCGGAGAATTAAAATTTACGGCGTGAACCACATCCCCATCCACAGCCTGCGCACAGGCCTGCTCCACCGCATCATCGTCTAGCCCTAATATAGCAGCCATGGCACCCTCTCCCACGGGCACGGCTTCCTGCATAAACCGGCCGCGGTCCGCCACCAATGTGACGGCATCTTCAAATGCCAAACTTCCCGCGCAAACCAATGCCGTGTATTCGCCCAGGCTGTGGCCAGCCATTACCACCGGTGGCACACCGTGTTTTTCCTGCCATACACGCCATGCGGCAACACCGGCACTTAGCATGGCCGGCTGAGTAACGTCGGTTTGGTTTAATTTATCCGCCGGCCCTTGTTGTACAACGTCCCATAAATCATAACCAAGCGCGTTGGAAGCTGTGTGGAAGGTGTCTTTCACTACGGAATATTCATTGCCCAAATCGGCCAACATACCAATAGATTGTGAACCTTGCCCAGGAAATACAAAAGCTAACGCCATTATTGAGTTACCCTATTAACAAATTCTTGTTCGTAGATTTTTGCGCAAATGAGTATTGCTAAAACAGATCCGGTTTTTTACTGCTTGAACTTTAGTGCCGAAGTTTGAGCACTGGTATTTTAGTATTGAACTAAAGCCGATCCCCAGGTAAAACCGCCGCCAAAAGCCTCTAACAGTAAAGTGTCCCCGCGCTGTATGCGCCCGTCCCTGATAGCCACATCCAAGGCCAATGGAACAGATGCTGCGGAGGTATTACCGTGTTCCTGTACCGTCACCACGACACGATCCATAGACATTTTTAATTTTTTCGCCGTGGCCGAAATGATTCTTATATTTGCTTGATGCGGGACCAACCAATCCACATCCGATTTCTGCATTTGGTTGGCGTGCAAGGTTTCGTCGACAATGCGCCCCAAGGTGTTCACCGCCATTTTGAAAACTTCATTGCCTTGCATTTTGACGAAGGCCTTGCCCTCTTGCACGCTACTATATCCTTCGGAAATGCCCGATGGGACGGTTAATAGATCTTTATATTGTCCATCCGCATGCAAATGGGTGGAAAGAATACCCGGCGTATCACTGGCTTGTATCACCACGGCACCGGCTCCATCGCCGAATAAAACACACGTGCTTCGATCGCTCCAGTCCACGATTCTTGACAGAGTTTCCGCGCCAACCACCAAAGCGGTTTTGGCCGAACCACAACGGACAAATTTATCGGCGACACCTAATGCGTATATAAATCCCGTGCAAACCGCTTGAACATCGAACGCCGCGCAACCGTGAATCCCTAAACGATGTTGTAACAAACAGGCGGTACTGGGAAACACCTGATTCGGTGTCGTCGTCGCCACAATGACCAAGTCGATATCACCGGCACTCACCCCGGCGGCCTCCATGGCGGCTTTAGCGGCGAACTCGGCCAGATCGCAGGTTGTTTCATTGTCTGTGGCGATGTGGCGCTTTTTAATTCCGGTTCTATCTGTTATCCATTCATCGGTGGTATCCACCATACGTTCAAGATCTGCATTGGTGAGGATCTTTTCAGGTAGATACCCACCGGTACCAATAATTCGTGAATACTTCAACTCGCCTGCCTCGCTGACAACATGGTCTCCAGTTGATTTCTGATTCTTTGCGGTACGTTCATTTTTACCTCTAAGACAGCTTCTCGTATGGCATAGGCATAGGATAGTTTGTCAGCGTTGCCATGGCTCTTAATGACAATACCTTGTAAGCCGACCAAACTGGCACCATTGTAGCGCCGTGGATCGATTCTTTTTTTCAGGGATTTCAGCACTGGTAACGCCACAAGCGCCGAAAGTCGTGTGAAAATATTTTTACTGAATTCTTGTTTTACAAAATGCGCTATTAATTGCGCCACCCCTTCAGTGGTTTTCAATGAAACGTTTCCCACGAACCCATCGCATACCACGACATCTGCCGTGCCTTTATAAATGTCATCGCCTTCCACAAAGCCGATATAATTTAATTCGCTGTTGGCCAACAAGCGCCCCGCTTCCTTGACCCGCTCGTTGCCCTTAATTTCTTCCTCACCGATATTCAACAAACCCACTGTGGGCTTATCAATATCATCCACGGCGCTGGTGAGTACGGACCCCATCACAGCAAATTCGAACAGATTCTCGGCGCTGCTATCGACATTGGCGCCCACGTCCAACACGTGAGTGTGGCCTTTTATAGTAGGTAATAAAACAATAATCGCCGGTCTGTCGACGCCGGCGATGGTTTTAAGAACGAATCGCGCCGTTGCCATTAGCGCACCGGTATTGCCGGCACTCACACAAGCTTGAGCTTTGCCCTCTTTCACCAGATTAATAGCCACCCGCATCGAGGAATCTTTCTTGTTGCGTAACGCGTGTGATGGGAGATCGTCCATCTCAACGACTTGGGTAGCATGCTGTATCTCGATTCGTTCATGAGGTGCATCGTTAATGCCGGCAAGTTCTTTTTGGATATCATCCTGGTTACCTACCAGGATGATTTTCAAATTGGAATCTTCCTTTAAAACGTGAACGGCGGAAGGCACGACAACGCAGGGTCCAAAATCGCCACCCATAGCATCAAGTGCAATTGTGATGTGTTGAGCCATAGATGTTTTTGTTGAGATTATAAGCGCAGTTGCAAAGAGTGATCTGCCTTTATTCGAACATCACTGCTTAAGCGCTGCTTGCTATTGTGAGGATTTCCCCAACAAATGCTCCCAGCAATAAACCTCGCAGTAAACAACGACAGAATTTTCACAGGGCTAGATTGATAATATGCGAGTTTACAATTTATTCTTCGTCTTCGCCAACGGAAATGACTTTTTTACCCCGATAATAGCCGTCAGGACTGACATGGTGACGGCGATGAGTTTCACCCGTGGTAGGTTCTATGGATAGAGCGGGATTTTTCAGCGCGTCATGCGCACGACGCATACCGCGTTTAGATGATGATTTTCTGTTTTGTTGCACTGCCATGATGGATTCCTCTGTATTTCGGTTAATGTGTTACTTGCTTAATTTCTCTTTTAATTCCGCCAGCACCGCAAAAGGATGTGGTTTGTTCTCACCCGTTGCCTTGGAGTGTTCTGTCGATGGCGCATTATACATCGACGCACCCGTTTTCTGTTGTTGCCCTTCCTGGGTATTTCCCGCAACGGGTTGTGTCGCACTATCATCGCTCACCGCGCATTGCTCTGGATGCATTACAATATCCGGCAATGCCAGCAGAATTTCATCCTCAACCAGTTCCGCAAGCGATAATCGGCCTTGGTCAGCGATCAATGGCTCGTAATTATCCGGAAGCTGCCTGGCTTCCGTCAGGGAGGCCACTACACCTAAGGTAAATGTGGAGTCCACCTGAAAATCCACAGGTTCCAAACACCTTTGGCACTGCATTCGAACCAGCGCGGTGACGGTACCGGCCGCGATCGCCAGGCCAGCGCTATCCCGTCCAAACCGGATCTCCAACCCGGCGTTTCCGGATGTCTCCACCAGCATTGAAGCCAGACGCTTCATTTTCGCAATAGCGATAGTGCCTTTAAATCCCTCACGTTTTTCAACCAAAAGCAAAGGATCTATGAATTCCGGAAGCCGATTTGACATAAACGCGCAATAATATAAGTAATTGGTTAAGTTGTCAAAAATTGTATTAATGGGGATTTGACAGCGAAATAAAAAGTGTTAGTAAGTTATTGACATCGTATCTGAATTACCTTACATCTTTTTTTACAACAAAAATGTAGAAATCGTGTAGTTCCGGATTGTGAGAACACACAAGGATTAAGCCGTTGATTAAAAAAGTCTTGATTGCCAACCGCGGTGAAATTGCCGTTCGCATCGCCCGTGCCTGTGCCGAACTGGGTATCCGCTCAGTTGGTGTATTCACGGAAGCGGACCGCTATTCCCTGCACGTTAAAAAAACCGATGAGTCCTATAGCTTGGGCCCTGAATCCGTGGCCGGCTATTTAAACGCCCACAGAATTGTCAATTTAGCAGTGGCGACGGGCTGCGACGCATTACATCCCGGTTACGGCTTTTTAGCTGAGAATCCTGAATTAGCACGTACCTGCCATAGGCGCGGGATTCGCTTCATAGGCCCAAGCGCGGAAGTCATTCAACGGATGGGAAACAAAATTGAAGCCCGAAAAGCAATGCAAACCGCTGGGGTGCCGGTGATTCCGGGCAGCGAAGGAAATGTTGCCAACTTGGCTGAAGCTCTCAATATCGCCGAAAAAATTGGTTATCCTGTGATGCTCAAGGCCACGGCGGGCGGCGGCGGTCGCGGTATCCGCCGTTGTGAAAACGCCAACGATTTAAAGCGCAACTACGACCGTGTGATTTCCGAAGCCAGCAAAGCGTTTGGCAGTACCGATATTTTTCTCGAAAAATGTATCGACAATCCGCGCCACATCGAAGCTCAAATATTAGGGGATGCTCACGGCAATACCATCCACTTGTTCGAGCGCGATTGTTCCATTCAAAGACGCCATCAGAAACTCATTGAAATCGCCCCTTCTCCCCAACTGGACGATTCACAGCGGCAATACATTGGCGACTCAGCGGTCAAAGCCGCCCAGGCGGTTAATTATGAAAACGCCGGCACCGTGGAATTTTTAATGGACCCGGAGGGCCATTTTTATTTCATGGAAATGAACACCCGCTTGCAAGTAGAGCATACAGTCTCGGAACAGATTACTGGCATAGACATCGTTCAGGAACAAATACGCGTAGCTGCGGGCTTAAGGCTGCGTTATCAACAATCCGATGTGCAGCGCCGCGGTTACGCCATGGAATTGCGCATTAATGCTGAAGACCCTAAAAACGACTTTCTACCCAGTTTCGGGCGTATTACGCGTTATTTCGCCCCGGGCGGTCCGGGCGTCAGAACCGATGCCGCCATATACACCGGGTATGAAATTCCGCCTTATTACGATTCAATGTGCGCTAAACTGACCGTTTGGGCGTTGGATTGGGACAGCTTATTGGACCGTGCCATTAGAGCATTGAACGATATCGGGTTGTTCGGGGTTAAAACCACCATCCCCTATTACATAGAAATCCTGAAAAATGCCGAATTTCGCACCGGCCGGTTCGATACCAGCTTTGTGGAAACCCATCCCGAGTTAATTAATTATTCGGTACGCCGCTCTTCCAGACACATCGCGGCATCCATCGGCGCGGCTTTAGCGGCACATATGGGACTTTGATGGTAATCAAATCATTCAACAAAAAATAATGTCAAAGCTTACACCTGAAAATCATCGTTGGTTGGAATCGTAATATGCCAAAAGTATTAGTCACTGATACCGTTTTAAGAGACGCACATCAATCGCTGCTGGCCACACGCATGCGTACCGATGATATGCTCCCTATCTGCAACAAACTGGACACGATCGGTTATTGGTCACTGGAAGTCTGGGGCGGCGCCACCTTTGATTCCTGCATTCGATTTTTAAAAGAAGACCCATGGGATCGGCTGCGCAAACTAAAACAAATGCTGCCCAACACCCAGCTGCAAATGCTATTACGGGGACAAAACCTGGTCGGTTATCGGCACTACTCCGATGATGTGGTTAAATCCTTTGTAATCAAAGCGGCGGAAAACGGCATCGATGTATTTCGCATATTTGATGCGTTAAACGACATTCGCAATCTACAAGTCTCCATAGAAGCGGTAAAGGGCGAGCAAAAACATGCCCAGGCCGCCATTTGTTACACCACCAGCCCCGTTCACACCCGCGATCAATTCGTTGCCATGGCTAAGGAATTGGAAGCGATGGGAGCCGACAGCATTGCCATCAAAGACATGGCGGGATTACTAACGCCTTTTGCGACTGCAGAACTGGTGGCGGCGCTAGTCGCCAACCTTAAAGTCCCTGTGCATTTACATTCTCACGCGACCTCAGGCCTGGCCAGTATGTGTCAAATCAAAGCCATAGAAAACGGTTGCTATCACGTCGACACCGCCATTTCCACATTTTCCGGCGGTACCAGCCATCCTCCCACCGAAAGTCTGGTGGCCGCGCTGCGCGGAACTGAATTTGATTCCGGCCTGGATTTGCGGGCGTTGCAGGAAATCGGCTTTTATTTTCAAGAGGTCCGGAAAAAATATCATCAATTCGAAAGCGAATACACCGGCGTAGACACCCGCGTACAGGTTAACCAGGTCCCCGGCGGTATGATATCCAACCTTTCTAATCAGTTGCGCGAACAAGGCGCTCTGACACGGATGAACGATGTACTAAATGAAATACCCAAAGTTCGGGAAGATCTGGGCTATCCGCCGCTGGTCACACCAACATCGCAAATCGTCGGCACCCAAGCGGTACTTAATGTATTAACCGATCAGCGCTATAAAACCATTACCAACGAAGTAAAATTGTATCTCCAAGGCCGCTATGGCAAACCGCCAGGCACGGTCAATGAAACCTTGCGTCAACAGGCCATCGGCAACGCCGATGTCATTGATTGCAGACCGGCGGATTTATTAAAGCCCGAGATGAACCGCCTACGCGAGGAAATCGGTCCGCTGGCAAAATCGGAAGAAGACGTGTTGATTTATGCCATGTTCCCCGAGATCGGCCGGGAATTTTTGGAGCAACGTGATACGGGCACATTAGAGCCTGAGCCCTTATCACCATTGGGTGCCCAAGCCAAAGCCGATTATTGTGTGGCGGCCACGGAATTCAATGTGTTGTTACATGGCGAGACATACCACATCAAGGTCAACGGAACCGGTAACAAGGCTCAGGAAAAGCGCGCTTATTATATTAGCGTGGATGGATTGCCTGAAGAAATCCTGGTCGAACCCTTGGACGAAATCGTTCGCTATACCGACGGTAGCCGCCCTGTAGCCACGGAAAAAGAAAGCGCCCACACCTCCAACCGGCCTAAGGCCAGCAATCCCGGAGATGTTACCACGTCGATGCCGGGCACAATTGTGGAAGTGCTGGTCAAAGAGGGAGACGATGTCAACGCCGGAGATCCCGTCCTGGTCACTGAAGCGATGAAAATGGAAACTGAAATCCAAGCACCTATCGCCGGAAAAATCACTGCCATGCATGTCACCAAAGGTGACAGCGTAAATCCCAATG
>JASFLF010000003.1:0-21137 GCA_050118235.1 Gammaproteobacteria bacterium
GAAATTTCGAAAAGCAACAATGCATCTTGTCCAAGTTGGAGATTAGCCCAAAACCAAACGACATCCGCCAAAGAGAAGATTTTTTCGGCAATCGGGTGACATATTTTGCTATTGACCAACCGCATACCGTACTTTGCGTGGCTTCAACCAGCGAAATCAACGTCGCAGCTTATCCCAACAATATAAAAGCCAATATCACTCCGTGGGACGAAGCGGTGCAGCGATTGCGCTCCGATTTACAGGAAGACATATTGGTCGCACGTCAATATACTTTAAACTCGCCCATGGTAATGCGCACCAGAGAGTTACAAAGTTATGCGGAACGCTCGTTTGCAGAAGGCCGGCCTATCGTCGAGGCGGTATATGACTTGATGGAACGCATTCACCGGGATTTCACTTATGATCCCCACTTTACAACTTTGGCGACGCCGCTGAGTGAAGTGCTAAAACACCGTCGCGGAGTGTGCCAGGACTTCGCGCACTTGGCCATCGGGTGTTTGCGCACACAAGGGTTGGCGGCTAAATATATCAGTGGCTACATAGAAACTCTACCGCCGCCGGGACAGGAAAAACTCATCGGCGCCGATGCCTCCCATGCATGGTTTTCGGTTTTTGTACCGGATACCGGCTGGCTGGATTTTGACCCCACCAACAACCAAATGCCCATGGACCAACACATTACTTTGGCTTGGGGCAGGGATTATTCCGATGTTACACCGCTTAAAGGCGTGATTTTTGGTGGAGGCAAGCACGACTTAAAAGTACAAGTACATGTTGAAAATCTTGGTAAGCAATGACAATCGGGTATGGTGATATATGAAATACAAGAGAATGTCCGAACTTCAACTACTTGCGGCAGAAACCTACAATTATAGTTACGCCAACTATGCCGATCATTTGGGCGTTAATATCAGATTCGATAAATACATGCCCAATAATATAAAGCTAATGGAACGATTGATTCAAGAAGGTAAGGGCGTGAATGAATTGGCCAAGCAACTTAAAATCGACAAGGAGGACGCGGAGGATTTGCTTGAAGGTTATAGCCAGGCCAAACAAATCGTACATGCAAAAAACGCCGCTGAGTCATTCAGGTTTGGTGTAAAGCAGTCTATTCTCTATGCCCTTGAACAAGGACTGAGTACCGAATCCGATGTTGATGATTTAACCACCCAAATTTGTTACAGGGCCGCAGACTTGGGATATCTTTTGGATATGGAAGGGAAAGAATTGTCAGACTATTCGGAAGAGTTACGCTACGAACCGGAATGCGAAGTCGATGTTGATGAAGACTAAACAACCGGGATATGTGGTTGTACCGGATTGGGAATGGCGACGATAATATGGTAACATGTGTGATTCTTGGAATAAATTCAGTTAGAAGGGGCTTTGTATATAGTTCCCCTTTCTGCAACAAATTCATTAAATACTATTCTGTAATCTACATCACCCATGTTCTTGGTATTTGCCAAGGTGATAACCTACTAAAATGATCAAGCTAGCGGTAAAGGAGAGGCATGCAATACAAACGGCATAGAATACAATTCCCCCAATTTGAAGCTCATAAACTAGAACAAGACGAGGTTTATTTTTATGTTCTCGATCCTCAGGGCGAGAAACATAAAATAAGATTTCACGACTATGATGAAATCTATAAAATTCCCGGACTCTATGAGCAGGTATTCTATGATCGACTCAAATGCTCCTCTCCCGCAAAAGTCACTTCTATCCTCAAATCTGCCGTTGATCAGACCAACGAACATTTTACCGAACTTCGAGTGTTGGATCTCGGTGCCGGCAATGGTCTCATGGGCGAATCCCTTAAGATACACGGCGTATCCCGCTTGGTTGGAGTGGATATTATTCCCGAAGCCAAAATGGCTTTGGAAAGAGACAGACCCCATTTATATGACGCGTATTATGTATCAGATTTTTGTAATCTATCAAATGACGAAAGAGAGGAATTGAAATCCTGGTCGTTAAATTGTCTTACAACCGTAGCCGCGTTGGGCTTTGGCGACATCCCACCCAAAGCGTTCATGGAAGCCTTTAATATCATACAACCCCATGGTTGGGTGGCGTTTAATATCAAAAAAACCTTTCTTGATGACGATGATTCCAGCGGTTTCTCCAGAATGATTCGGGATCTGATGTTTTCTGAATACCTGGATATTTATCACCTGGAAAGATATAAACACCGCTTGTCTATGGAAGGCGAGCCTCTGTATTATTTCGCCATTGCCGGCAGAAAAAATGCAGATATTCCCAGGGAATTTTTCAAAAAGTATGTAGATTAGAACACCTGCGTACTGAGAAATATTGAAAAAACCAAAAGGTGCGACCTGCGATGGGATCTGAGCCGCCGCAGGTCGTGCGGCGCACAGCCCACTCATACAATTTTATTCATCTTTTCATCACTATATCCCTTGGATATACCTCTATGAAATACTGTCCCAAGTGCGCCAGTGAGTTAAGCAAAAAAAACATCGACGGCGCGGAACGCACAGTATGCAACAAACAGGATTGTGGTTTTGTATTTTGGGACAATCCTATACCCGTCGTAGCGGCAGTTGTAGAATATAATGAATCCATTGTGCTGGCACGTAATGCGCAATGGCCGCAAGGCATGTTTTCCATGATCACCGGTTATTTGGAACGTGATGAATCGCCGGAAAATGCTGTGCTCAGAGAGGTAAAAGAAGAAATAGGTTTGGATGGGCAGTTGCAAGGATTTGTCGGTCATTATCCTTTTCCCGGCAAAAATCAGCTGATCCTGGCTTTTGCCGTAAGCGGCAGCGGCACTATTGAATTGAACCACGAGATCGCAGAGGTGAAACTGTTGCCCAAAAACGAGCTTCAGCCAAAGCAATTTGGCAGGTTTCAACTAACGGCCAGGATTGTTCAGGATTGGCTTGAAAAATAAAACTAGTGAGCAGGCAACTATATCAACGGGTAACAAATACATTAGCAGCCAGGTAGGGTGCGTTTTACGCACCGGATAATCTGCACGGACTGTGATTCGTAACCGATGAATATGATTGTGCATGAAAATAAGAAATGTCTTGCATGATCGGACCATTGTGCTCGTAATCTGGTGCGTAAAACGCACCCTGCCAAACTACCTGACTTATATTTTGTCTACCCGGGTTTCGTAAAAAACACTCAACCCAGGCTACATGGGCCTACGCAGTTTGCGGTTTTTTGCCGATGATTTGCACCACGGCGCCTTTACCCGTGTGAAATTGACCCTCCACAACGTCGCGATCCAGTTCCATAGCGTATTCGAATTCCAGGCCGGACAATTCTTCTTCCAAGCTTTGCAGCGTCATCATGAATTCAGCGGTTGGTGGACCACCGGTTTTGTATTTGAGCTGGTCGGGCCGATAAGCCTCTAAAATTAATACGCCACCGGGGCGTAGTCCGTTAACGATTTTTTTATGCAGTTCCTTGCGTACCGCCGGGGGCAGGTGCGCGAATATGGAGACCACGCCGTCCCAGCTCTCCGGTTCGATATCAAAATGGGCGAGATCCGTGACAATGGTTTCAATGCTGACCCCACGCTCTACGGCGAGATTTTTAGCCTTCTTCAGGCCCACTGCCGAAGAATCCACGGCCACCACTTCATAACCGTGGGTTGCAAGATAAACTGCATTGCGGCCTTCACCTTCCGCGACGCAAAGCACTTTGCCTTTGGGAAGGTTGCTGGCCGCATTGGCCAGGAATTCATTGGGGTCTTTGCCGTAAATGTACTCGTCGGCGCTGTATCGTTCGTCCCACATATTTTTGTACCTTAGAAAGCTGAATCACCAAAGGCCGGTATTTTAGCGCACATCTGTAGAATGTGCATCCGGGGCGCGTGCAATGCTATAGAAAATTGTTAACCACCAAGGCACGAAGAACACGAAGGAAAAAAGAGCTTGAGGCATTTACTAACGACAACTCAATGTGGATTTTTCATCAATTCCCTATTTGGGTCTAACTAAAAAATTCTTCGTGCCTTCGTGGTGAATTCCATTTCCTACAATGCGAATCCATGCATGTCATTGGCACTTTTTTGCAGTTCGTTCAGCTCTTCTTCAACGCCGGCGGCATGGGTCAATTCGGCCACATTCTGCTTGGTGAAAAAGCCCTGGAAATCGCCGAACCGCTGCACATATTCGATAATCAGGGAGGAATGCTGCGACGCACTGGAGAAGATCTGTTTCAATCCTTCTTCCTGCGAACCGATCACGTCAAGTAAAAACTTTTTGCCGTATTCCTCTATGACATCGACCACATAGTCGATATTGGTTTTGTTGGCGGTTTCACCATCTTTGACGGCAAACGCGACGTGATGTAAGCGCGGGCCGTAGTTGCGGACAAAATTTTCCGTCGGTGACGGCAGTTTCTCCAAGTGGTTGACGAAATAAGGAGTATTGTTGGCGGTGAACACTTTTGCCGGACTGCGGCTTTCTTGCTGAAAGTGCACGCTTTTTGTGACGTTAGTGGAAGAGTTTTGGTCTTTGATATCGTAGGAACCCCAGTAGTAATAACTGGTCAACGACAAAAATTCCAATATGGCCACTTCGCGGTTTTGACTGTAAATACGCGTTGCCAAATGATCGATGGGTTGTAATAACTTGTCGATACCGACTTTCTCCTGCAGGTTCTTGGCCGATTCATATACGGCTTGCACGTCATTGCGTATGCTGCTCCAACCCAACGAGTAAATCCGCAGTTGATCCTCCGGCCGTTCCATATATCCAACGACATTATGGGTATACGGCGAGGGTTTGGTACACGCGATATTGCCGGGCAGTTCCAGTCTGCGGATGTCATCCTGAGTAAAAAAACGAAACTCGCGTTCATTTTGCGCGTTGACTACTTCGTGTAAATTGTTTACCCGGAAGATTTCCCCCATATAACGGCAGTTGGGTTTCTTAGCGCCAATAGGGTAAACCTCGTTTAAGCTTCTGAAGATACCACGGATATTCGGATCTTTGACCTCCCGCACCAGGAAGTCCGGGTAATTCATGTCGATGCGCATTATGTGGGTCCAGTGACTTTCGCTTTCCAGCGTCACTAAGTAATGGTAGGGCGTCATCAATGCCAGTTCGGCGATGTAGTCAATGGAATGGCCGGGATCTACCGTGAGCATGATGGCATCGATCTCACCAATCAATTCTGTGAGCCCCACGCGGTCTCTTTCTTCCAACAGTCTGACCAAATAGTCTTCGAAAAATGCGGAATTTTGTTTATCTCCGTGACGATTGAATTCTAACGATTTACTCATGCTGTCCTCGTATTACCTTACAACGAATAGTATTGCTAAAAATTAGTTTGCAGCGGTAGCGCTGTGCGTTGTTGCGGGCGCACTTGCTTTGGATTTTTTACCGGATTTTTTGGATTTGCTTTTTTTCTTTTTGGATTTGACCGGCTGTTCTTCCTGAATAGAGAAGTACGTCGCGCTGATGGTTTCATTCAAGCTCGCCAATTGCGCCTGTAGTTGATCGATGTAGCGGTGCAAAGCCTTTTTGCTGATATTGTCTAATTGGGCGGTTTCCACACTGCGTATGATTTGGTTTAAGTGGCGTATGGGGCCCATATGTCGGGGTAAATTTTTTAGCGAGCTTTGCACTTCGTGTATGCAATGGTTAAATGCCCTGGGAAAATAAATATCTTGTAATAAGTATTTCAAGACCTCCCCCCGTTGTACCCGGGACTGCACTTGCTGGCGGTAGTTTTGATAAGCCGACAGGGATTGCAACACGCTCATCCATTGAATGGTTTCGTAAGGCAATAAATCTTCGGATTCTTCCGGCAATAGATTCGCCGAGCGTACGTCGATAATGCGCGACGTCATATCGGCGCGCTCCAGGTTGCGGCCTATTCGCAGGAAATCATAACCAAAGTTATGGGTCATGGTCCCGGCCAGCAATCCGGTGGTTCCTTGGGTGCTGCTGATTATATATCCCAAAAAATCAAACCGGTTACGCCGGGCCAATGCTTGGGGCAGTTGGTTTTTAGTATGCAAATATAAGTCGTTGACTTTTTCCCACGCTTCCCGCGGAATTATATCACGGATGGTTCTGGCATTTTCCCGCGCCGCAACCAATGAGTTGATCAGAGAGCCCACATAGCGGGTGTCGGAGATCAAAAACTTCACAACGTTACGCTCGTTGATTTCCGTATAGTGTTCGTCGTACAGCTTTTTACTTCCGGTTATTTCGATCAATGGCTGCCAACCCAAGGTGACTCTCCTGGGTAAGTCCAGTAATAAGTTGGTATTCACATTAATCATCCGCGCGGTGTTTTCCGCACGTTCCACATAACGGGCCATCCAATATATACGTTCTGCAACTCGCGAAAGCATAAGGTCTCCTTGTACTAATCCTCGACAATCCAGGTATCTTTGCTGCCACCGCCTTGCGAAGAGTTTACTACCGTGGAGCCTCTGCGTAATGCCACTCGGGTCAGCCCGCCGGTGGTGACATAGGTTTCGTTACTGGAAAGTATGAATGGGCGCAAATCCAAGTGTCTGGGTTCGGCGCTATGATCCACCAGGGTAGGCGCCGTGGACAATATTAACAAGGGCTGCGCCATATAGTTACGAGAGTTGCGCCGGATAAGGTTGGCGAAATGTTCCCGTTCTTTGGAACTGGCTTGGGGGCCGATTAACATACCATACCCGCCGGACTCATTTGCGGGTTTAACGACCAGTTTGTCGAGATTGTTCAACACATAATCCCGTTCCGTTTTATTAACGCAGCGATAGGAGGGTACGTTGGGCAATATGGGGTCCTGATCCAAGTAATATTTGATGATTTTCGGCACATAAGTATAAATCACTTTATCGTCGGCCACGCCGGCGCCGGGTGCGTTGGCCAGTGCTACGTTGCCTTTTTTCCACGCTCGCATCAGCCCTTTTACACCTAACATGGAATCCGGATTGAACGCTTCGGGGTCCAGAAATAAATCATCGACCCGACGGTAAATAACGTCTACTTTAGACAAGCCTTCCACGGTGCGCATGTAGACACAATCATCATCACAGACCACTAAATCGGAACCTTCCACTAATTCCGCCCCCATTTGCTGGGCAAGGTAGGAATGCTCGAAATACGCGGAGTTATAAATACCGGGCGTCATCACAACAATCTCCGGTTTGTTGACTTTGCGCGGGGAAATGGCGGCCAGGCAATCGTAAAGTTTGGATGGGTATTCATCCACCGGGCGGATACTATAGTCTTCGAACAGTTCGGAGAATACCCGTTTCATAATCGCGCGATTTTCCAACATATATGAAACTCCGGACGGCACGCGCAGATTATCTTCCAATACGTATACGGTCCCGTCTTTATCGCGGACTAAATCGCTACCGCAAATATGCGCCCAAATGCCGTACGGCGGTTTGATCCCCACGCACTGCGGCCGGAAGTTGGCGGAGTCGTCGATCAGTTCCCGCGGAACTATGTTGTCTTTTAAAATTTGCTGTTTGTTATAAAGATCATTAATAAACATATTAAGCGCTTCGACGCGTTGCGTAAGCCCTTTTTCGATTTGATCCCATTCGGTGTTGGTGATGATGCGGGGAACGATGTCGAATGGCCAGGCGCGGTCTATGGTGCCGCCTTCTTCTTCGGAATATACCGTAAAGGTAATGCCCATGGTCCGGATGGCCAGTTCCGAGGCGTCTTTTCGTTCCTGCAGTTCATCGTCTTTGAGGGACGCGATGTATTTGCATAATGCGGCGGCGCTTTTTCGCGGCCGGCCGGAAGGGAGAATCAGCTCATCGTAAAAACCATCGGCAGAATAGTCTTTCCATTTAATGGTCATAGAATTTGGAGTTTCCTTCTTGTATGCTTTCTTTCAATACCTTCTTTCAACACTTTCTTTCAACAAAAGGGCTCGCCATTCTGGCGTAGAATGTATACATTATATATTAGTGTTTTCGTGTTTGAACTAATTTCTTTCAGAAAGTTTACCTAGATCAAACTAATATCGCACCAAAACAGCGATAAACGCACTATAATGTAACAACCGATGTAACTTCGTTTAGCAAGTGGCTGCTGAAAACAACGTTAACGCTTATGAGCTACTGTCTTAGCATAAAATTGAATTCCGGTATTGTGTTTGCTTCCGATTCGCGCACCAACGCTGGCGTCGACCAGATTAGCACTTATAGTAAAATGCATGTCTTCGATACCTTCAATGACCGCTTATTTGTCCTGTTGAGTGTCGGTAATCTCGGCACCACCCAAGCGGTGTTGAATTTTCTGGTGCGTGACCTGGAAAATCCGCAAGCCGAGCGCAGTTTGCGCAAAGTCGATTATATGTTCGATGCTGCACAATACGTCGGGGATTTGAGTTGCCAGGTCCAAGAGCGCCACGGCAGCGCCATGCAGCAGGGTAAAGCGAACTTGGAAGCCAGTTTCATTCTGGGAGGCCAAATCGAAGGAAAACCGCATGAGACCTTTTTGATTTATCCCGAAGGCAACTACATCAGCGCCTCACCTACCCAGCCCTACTTACAAACCGGCGAAACTAAGTATGGCAAACCTATTTTGGATCGTATCGTGGATTTGAACACCAGTTTGGAAGACGCCGCCCGCTGTGCGTTGGTTTCCTTGGATTCGACAATGCGTAGTAATTTATCGGTGGGGCCACCGGTTGAATTGTGCATCTACGTCAAGGATAGTCTTAGAATATCCCAATACGTTTCGTTGGATATCGAGTCGCCTTTTTACCAGTCGCTGCAAGCCAGTTGGAAAGACGGACTAAAAAAGGCGTTTGACGAATTACCGCGGTTTGAGTGGGAATAGTAACGGAACAGGCTCCTGGAGGGGTAGGAGGGGTAAAGCCCATAACATTAAAAGAAAGCCTCAATCAATGAGGCTTTCTTTATTGGCACACAATACCAGCAGTGTGTCTAGTCGCGGTGACGCCTGTCCACGTTATACACTTTCAAGTCCGCTGCCGCACTGATTTTGCCTGTATAACCTTGCAATCGAATCAATTCTTTGACCTCATCTAGACGGGATTCCGTTACGGCCGTGATGTGGGATAGCACCAGTTTGTTTACGCCGGCTGCCGCGGCTACTTCGCCGATACGGCTAGGGGTGGTGTGCAATTGAAAGAATACGCCGTCTCTGGGACCATCGGGAGCATCGTCCATTATCGCGGTGTCGTAAATTAACATATCCGCACCTTGCGAGATTTCCACCATGTTGCCGCCATTGGTTAAAGCTGTGCCGTCAAATGTAGCACTTCTGGAACTGGTATCGCCGGAGTACACAATGGATTTGCCTTTATATTCGATACGAAAGGCCAACGCTGGAACCTCGGCTCCCTTTGGACCATGGTTTACCGCTACGGCTATAATTTTCAAACCTTTTTCGTGAATCAGTGTCACCGGTTCGTACACCGTCCAGTCGGGTGATACAACCAAATCCCCTTGACCGGCCGGCTTGGGATTTACTTGATAGTCAAAAATCCCGCCGCTGATGGCGCGAGTGAAGATATTTAGATAACGATCACTTCCCGTGTTCATGTCATAATGCGAATCCACAAAGTATTTGGTGGACGGATAAAGGGGAACATTGGGATCAGCGTCGGGGAATATCGCGGCGGGAAAAGGCAGTCCGTTGGCATCAGGGCCAAAAATTCTTATCGCTTTTGTCCGCCCAGGCGGGAAAGTGTTATTGGCAAGATTATAGGCCCGGTTTTGGAAATACATCGCTTTCACAATAGGAGAGAGATCACCCATGTGATCGATGTGTAAATGGCTCAATAATATGATGTCCAAGTCCTTGATGTTGGCACCACTGGATACGAAGTTCTTATGGGTGCCGCCGCCTACGTCCATTAATACGCGAGGTTGGCCGTCAGTGAATACCAGGTAGCCGGCACTGGCTCGGCCATCGGCGGTGACCCCTGGGCCACCGGAACCTAATACCATCACGGATAAATCGCCTTTTACATAATCTACCGCTTTCAAGTTGTCTTTTTGTTGGCTAGTACGTTTGTCATCGTGAGCGAAACTATAACCGGAGGCTAGCGTCACGGTGAGGCCGAAAACAATTGAATAAAATAGATGAAACCGAGTATTTTTTGGTTGCATGAAGAAACCCCCTATGTGGATTTTTAGATTGTTATACCGATGAGACTGCGCATATTATCTTGCCACAGGTAAGGAGTGCAAAAAATTATGGTTTTATTACAGAAATTTTTTCGGTACGCTGCGAAATCGCTTACAATTCGCCCATTATGAGTAAATTTTAAACACAAAAAACCCAAAAAATATTTATGACAGAATTCGAACAACGTGCGGCTGAACTAGTGGAAAGCGGTCAAGCCTTGTATAAATTAGGTCTAGTACCGGCGACCAGTGGAAATTTTTCAGCACGGCTTAATGATCAAAAAATTGCCATCACGGTGTCCGGTAGACACAAAGGGCGGTTAACACAATCGGATATTATGGTGGTGGACGCGTACGGTCATAGTTTGGATGGCCGCCGGCCGTCGGCGGAAACCTTGCTCCATGTGCAAATCTACAATCGTTTTCCTAATGCGGGCGTCGTGTTACACCCCCACTCGGTGAACGCGACCTTGTTGTCCCGCGTTCACAGCGATCATTTGATTTTGCAGGACTATGAGTTGTTAAAAGCATTTCCCGATATCGATACCCACGACTGCAAGGTCACAGTGCCAATATTCGCCAATGACCAGGATATCGAGCGGTTAGCCGCAAAAGTCGATGCTTTTATGGATACTCACCAAGGTATTCACGGTTATTTAATTGCCGGGCATGGTTTTTACACCTGGGGCGATACGATGGAGGATGCCATGCGCCATGTAGAGGCATTTGAATTTTTGTTTGAATGTGAAGTGAAACTGCGAGGGGTGAATCTACTATGACTACATTAACGGTCTATGGCCAGGATGGGCAAAAACAAGCGACACATCATGAATATGAAACCATTAGTAGCATACTAAATGACATCGGTGTGCAATTCGAGCGCTGGGAAGCAAATCAACCCTTGACCCATGATGCCGACCAGGAAGCGGTTATGGAGGCGTATAAAGATTCCATCGACGCTTTAAGTGAACAATATCAATTTCAGAGTGTGGATGTGGTGGCGTTGCGGCCGGACAATCCGAAAAGAGCCGAAATGCGGCAAAAATTTTTAGCCGAACATACCCATAAGGATTTTGAGATACGTTTTTTTGTGGACGGTTCCGGCTTGTTTTGTTTGCACGTGGGTGACAAAGTGTATTATGTAGCATGTGAAAAAGGCGATTTAATTAGCGTTCCCGCGAATACCACCCATTGGTTCGATATGGGCGAAAATCCCAATTTTAAATGTATCCGGTTTTTCACCACACAGGATGGCTGGGTGGGTGATTTTACCGGCAGTGACATTGCTGCTCGGTTCCCCAACTATGATGAACACCTTGCGAGTCTCGCATGATTAAAGCCGTAGTGACCGATATCGAAGGCACCACGACTTCTTTGTCGTTTGTAAAAGACGTGTTATTTCCCTACGCTCGGGAACACATGCAAGCTTTTGTGAGCCGCCACGCAGGCGATCCCAAAGTGCGAGAGCAACTCGATAGCGTATGCCAGCAAGTGGGCGATGCGTTAACCGATCAACAAATCATCGCGCAACTACTGCAATGGATTGATGAAGATAAAAAGATCACACCGTTAAAAACACTGCAAGGCATGATCTGGGAAGACGGTTATAAAAACGGCGATTACACGGGGCATGTTTACGACGATGCCGTGGTTAATTTAAAAAAATGGCATGCGCAAGGTATCAAACTTTATGTGTTTTCTTCGGGATCGGTGCATGCCCAGAAGCTGATTTATGCTTATAGCGATGCCGGTGATTTAACGCCTATGTTTAGCGGCTATTTCGATACACGCATAGGTTCCAAGCGGGAAGTCAGTGCCTATCAACATATCGTGGAGGAACTGGGCGAAGCGGCCGACGACATAGTATTCTTGTCCGATATCAAGGAAGAACTGGATGCCGCCAAAGCTGCCGGTATGCAAACGATTTGGCTGGTGAGGGAAGGCGAGATTGATTCCGCAGCCGCCCATAGGCAAGTGAGCAATTTTGATCAAATAGAGATTTTGTAGGAGCGGACCTGTGGGGCGCGACTTGCGGTCGTGGATGGTTTGGGGAAATTATTTTATTTTCACCACTAAGAGCACGAAGCGCACGAAGAAAAACACGAAGAAAAATATGCCAAACATTAAAAACTTGTCTGATGCGAGATTGTCGCCTGAGGTGAATGCAATCCGACTTTTTATATGCTTCGTGAGCTTCGTGTTGAATTACACATCCCCGATCTCACCATGACTATTTACTATGCGACTCCGACGCTACCGAAAAAGTGACATTCCCCACATCGCCCGGCTATATTACGACACCGTTCATAAGGTCAATTGCAAAGATTATTCCCCATCGCAAATCCAGGCCTGGGCGCCGAGCGTATATCCGACGCGCTTTTGGGCGGCTCGGTTTTGCCGGTATACGGTGTATGTGGTGGAGGATCAAAAGCAAATCATCGGCTTTGCTGAATTCGAAAAAACCGGACATATCGATTGTTTCTACGTGCACGATGCCTGGCAGGGCAAAGGCGTCGGCAGCCTCATGTTGACCACCATTGAACAACACGCCCGTCATCTACGGCTGAGGCGGTTGTTTGCCGATGTGAGTCTCACGGCAATGCCGTTTTTCAAACACCACGGGTTTGTTATAAAACGCCATCAGAAAAAGTTTTATCGTAGTCAACGGTTTTCCCAATACGTTATGGTAAAGCGGCTGACAGTGACAAGTCGCTCGCCATTACATGGCAAAACCAATGGATACACTGACAAAGTCACCTAAGTATTTGTCATTGTGGCCCACGATAATGCCAATGCCTGGCAAGGCTATTTTTTTCAGAAACATAAATGTACTAATGCCATAAGCATAGGTTTCTTTATGACCATCGGCGTCGAATTCTTTAAACAACGCATAATCGGCGAACGGCCCAACCGTCCAGGTGCCGAATTTGATATCCAGAAATGGTATTTTGTAATCTATCGACACCGAATGAGCTTGCTTCGCCCAAATTCCGGCGGATTCCACACCTCTAAATCCGAGATTGCTCCCTAGTTTAAAACTGTCCCTAACATCGCCGCTGTTTTTAGCCCGGCTTTCCACGTGCAGTTGCAGAGCGTGTTTACGGAATTTTTTATGATCGTGAAAAACAGCGTGTTGCCAATCGTAAACCAGTTGGTATTGCGTGATGTGAGAGGCTCCATCATCCCGATATATTTGTGAACCCAACTCCAACCGGAGTTTATTACCCTGTTGGAAATAGAAATGAAAATCCGTGTGATCGTATCCCAGGTAAGGACCCGCATAGATGAAGCGATAATCTTCCAATGATAAAGTATAGGGCTCTAGCACATTGAAACGTCGCTGGGTAAACTCCATTTGTAACGCCGTCTCCAACCACGGCGAGAGTTTATACCCAAGACGGATTTCCCCGGTATCTTCTTTTTCGCTGTAACCGTCGATTTCGTTATCTAATTCGTAACGCAAATAGTCTTCCTGCCCTTTTTTGTATTTCACCAGCCCCGTCCAATTACTATAAAAAATTGCGGGGTCCCTATAAAGGGCAAAAAATGTATTGCCTCTGTTGCCGGCGCTGGCACCCGTCACTGCTTGTTTGCCTCTTCCCAAAAAATTGCTATCAAACAGAAAAAAACCATAACGGCGACTGTCACGTTGAGCGCGGACGAAGGGAACGGGTATCACGGTCCAGCGTTCTATGACATTTAAATCCACAACGGGAGCATTAATACTCACCCCCACTTCGCTGAAAACTTTAGAGTCGAGAATGCACTGACGCAGTTCATCGGAATCCACGTCGTCCCATTGCGTGGCATTTTGTTCCTCTAAACATTCATCGACGCGGGCTTTAAGATAACTTAATTTGGTTTTGTGGTTGCCAGTGACGTTAAGCTGTGGCGCCAGAGGCGTAGCAAATAAGGGGGGTGTGATGAGGCCTGATACAAGAACCGCGCTGATGAGGAGATTGTTTTTCACAAGATCGCTGACGTGGAATTTATTGTGGAAACGATTCAATGTACATCACGGTATTAGACCTTCCAAAGCCAAATCAAATCCAAACCAAAGTCAAATTGTTCGTGATTACCGCCGCGCCGTACATGTCATTGCGCAGTAATTTAGAGTATAATAATCAACTTATTTAATCTCCACCCGCATCTGAAGAATCGATGTTAACCTTTTGAATTTTTTACCACAAGATTTCTAAATAAGCAGAGACATCCTAGTGCGACATATCATCTGGAATCACGTTTTCCCATTCTTACATTGGTTTCCATTATTAACCAAACACAACATCCGGGCGGACACCGTAGCCGGTATTACCGGCGCCATCGTGGTGTTGCCGCAAGGTGTGGCTTTCGCCACGATCGCCGGTATGCCGCCGGAATATGGGTTATACGCCGCCATGATTCCAGCCATCGTGGCGGCTTTATTTGGATCGTCCTGGCATTTGATCTCGGGACCCACGACGGCGGCGTCCCTGGTCATGTTGGCCACATTGAGCGCGTTTGCCGAACCGGCATCCGCAGATTATGTTCGTTTGGCGTTGACTTTAACGTTTTTAGTGGGTCTCACACAGCTGGTGATGGGATTAGCCAGGCTGGGCACGTTGGTTAATTTTATTTCCCATTCTGTAATCATCGGCTTTACCGCCGGTGCGGCCATTTTGATTCTAGCCAGCCAGGTAAAAACTTTTTTGGGCATGGACATGCCGCGGGGATTGCATCCTCATGAGGTTGTTTTATATGTCATCCAAAACTTCACCGCAATCAATCCCTACGCATTCTGGGTGGCGCTGATTACTTTGATGGCCGGAATTTTGTCGCGGCGTATATCCCGCAAGATTCCTTATATGTTGGTCGCGATGATTGTAGGCAGTGTCTCGGCCATAATTTTAAACGCGCTATACGGTGAGGATGTTACGGGATTAAAAACCATTGGGGCATTGGCGGGGTCTCTGCCACCGCTGTCGGCACCGGATTTGACGCTGGGTACGCTTAAGCAGCTGGCACCGGCGGTGGTGGCGGTTAGCTTGCTGGCATTGACCGAAGCGGTGTCCATTTCCCGGTCTATTGCCGTGAAGTCGGGGCAACATGTCAACGGCAATCAAGAATTTATAGGTCAGGGTTTGTCGAATATTGCCGGCAGTTTTTTCTCTGCGTATGTGGCCACCGGCTCTTTTAACCGCAGTGGATTAAATTATGAAGCCGGCGCCAAGACACCACTGGCGGCAATTGTCGCCGGGGTGTCACTAATGTTCATAGTGATGCTGGTGGCCCCTTATGCCGCGTTTCTACCTACCGCCGCCATGGCCGGAATTTTGTTTATCGTTGCCTGGGGATTGATTGACTTTCACCACATAAAAAAAATCATTAAAACCAGCGTATCTGAAGCCACCATCCTCGGTGTTACTTTTTTTTCCACTTTATTATTGGAGTTAGAGTTCGCCATATTATTGGGAGTGACATTGTCATTGGTTGTCTATTTGAACCGCACTTCCAAACCACGGGTGTATTCCCGCGCGCCCGATCCCCATTTGCCAAAACGTAAATTCAGTAGTGATCCCAACCTTCCCGAATGTCCCCAATTGAAACTTCTGCGCATAGACGGGTCGCTGTTTTTCGGTGCCGTGGATTATATTTCGGAAAAATTTGTAAATTTGCGCAAAGAACATCCGCAACAAAAACACCTATTTATATTGTGCCAAGGTATTAATTTCGTTGATGTCACGGGGGCGGAACTATTGGAAAAAGAAGCCAAGCAACGACGCGAGCTGGGCGGATGTATGTATTTGTATAATATTAAACCCGGCGCCTGCGAAACCTTAAAAAAAGGGTATCTGGATGTCATTGGCCGGGAGAACGTTTATTGGTCCAAATCCACAGCAATTTCCGACATTTTTTCCAAATTGGATAAGGATATATGCAAACGGTGTGATAAGCGGATTTTCAATGAATGCGAATCGGTACCCAAGGAAACATAAAAAAAGCCCGCATAGGCGGGCAGATTGAGAGGGGATAGTCAGTTTATTATTGTTGTGAAGGGAGGATTGAACCTGGAATCCGCAAAACCATTCACGCTATTAAAACAAATTAATGTGACGGAATTCTTACTGAATTATTAAGGTATGTCGACAAACAGTAATATCATGGATATATTGCCTTATCGATTGATATTTGACCCCGCAAAGCAGGGATACAAACCAACATATCGCAGCAATATAATCGAAATAAATTTATAGTTTCGAATGCAAGGAACCGGCTACAATGATTCACGTTTTACAAATAACCGACACCCATTTGTTTACCGATCCCGCAGGAGAATTGTATGGGGTCAATACCCGCCAGTCATTAACTTCAGTTCTGCAACATAAACAGACTAGCGGGGTAAAAAGCGATGTGTTGTTGCTAACCGGTGATTTGTCTCACGATGAAACAGAAGAATCTTATGCTGTGTTAAATTCTTTTATTGATCCGCTTGGCATTCCTGCTTATTGTTTGCCCGGAAACCATGATGAGCCGGCATTCATGGTAAAACGGCTTAAAAATACCACTAATAATGGAATTCTGCATACCGTACATGGCCGGTGGTTGTTAGTATTGTTGGACTCCTCGGTGCCCGGAGCCGTAGAGGGGCAAATAAAAGAAGACGTATTACACAAACTCGATGAATTATTACGCCATCATGCATGCGACAATGCCTCAGGTGATAAGGATCCGGGAAAACATGTGTTAGTTGCCGTGCATCATAATCCCGTTAAAGTTGGTTCGGCGTGGATGGACCGCATCGGCGTGCAAAACGGGGAAGCGCTTTTCGATGTGTTATGCAAATACCATAGCGTCAAAGCCGTGATCTGCGGCCATATTCACCAAGAGTTGGAAACACGGGTCAACAATATTGTGGTTTACGGTACGCCATCCAGCTGTTTTCAATTCAAGCCTCATACTCCGGAAGCGGAAATTGACGATAAACCTCCCGGTTACCGGGTGATGACACTGTACGATGATGGCAAAATCGAAAGCCAGGTATATTGGGTGGAGAAATATCGCGGTTAGTTAGAATTTGATCCCTTTGAGACAGGCGGTTGCTACCACCTGTCTCGTTTTCAATGTTTTCCGGTTTTACTTAAGGTTTTCTAACTTTTTCTTGTCCTCCGCGGACGGCTTGTGATTCACATCGTGGATTATCTGGGCCAGTGTGCGTACATCTTCCGGCGCCGAGTCGTCTTTTACAATGGCGCTGAGCTTTTTCTTGTCTTCTGGCTTTGCGGAATGCTCCAAATTGATCATGGCGTTGGCCATAGTCTTCTCATATTTGGAGCTGGTGCTGCTGAGGCTAATCTGGCGCAAAGTTTCTTTTTCCGAATCACTGGGATAGTGATTTAGTTTCAACATAATTTGCGCCATTGTTTCAATGTTATCCTCTCCTGCTATGGCTTGAGATATAACCGCTTGAGTAAGACCCAATAACAGAATTAACAGTGATGATCTTAGTATTTTCATTTTCATAATCCCTCCTCTAGTTGATAGCGATCGCTACTCAATAGTGTCCACGAACAAATACGTAAAACACTTCACTAGGATTAAAGACCAAGAATAATACTCAGGCAATCTTTTTTTTAGATTTTGTTAATTTTTCCAGCCATGAATAGAAATAAATCCCCGTAGAAGGCAAACAGCATCAGGCAGAACAATAATCAACGAAAATGGTAACAATAGAAAATACATTGTTATCAATACGTTATGCGGCTATTTAAAGATAAATAATTTATTAAGCACCGAAGCCTTGGATGGGGTGGCTATAAATTGTTCATTTATTGTTAATGTTGCCAGTGATAAATTTAGCACCGATCAAGATATTCCATATCCATGTTGCTGTATAATCGCAAACCAAAACATCAAAAAACAAATCCTTAGGTGGACAATGAAATCACAAATTTTGTATGAATCGCAGGACCACAAGGTGGTGGTTTTTACTGATTTAGTCACGGGGGACGGCATCCAGACCAATCAAATGGTCATTATTCACGATGGGCATTCCGCGATTTTTGATCCTGGCGGAGACTTGACTTATATGCCGCTGAGTATGGCTGTTGCCAAGTATGTGAGAGTGAAAGACATTGATTTTGTCATCGCCACCCATCAAGATCCGGATATCGTTTCTTCCCTGGACAAATGGCTAATGTATAGTGATGCAAAAGTAGTGATATCCCGTTTATGGGAGCGTTTTGTTCCCCATCTTGTGCCCGGTTATATGAAAAGCAAAGGTGAAGGGCGTATTGTCGGTATTCCGGACCAGGGCATGAATATAGACCTGGGTAGTGCTTTGATCAAAGCGCTTCCCGCGCATTTTTTGCATTCGGTGGGTAATTTTCATTTCTACGACACCGTCAGCAAGATATTGTTTTCCGGTGACATGGGCGCTTCCATGGTGGACGGTGATGACTGCGAGCCCGTGGACAATTTCCGCGAACACGTACAATCCATGTTAGGGTTTCATCGTCGTTATATGGTATCCAACAAAGTATGCCGTTTATGGGCGAACATGGTAAGGCAATTGGATGTGGAAATGATCGTACCGCAACACGGCGCGCCGTTCCGGGGTAAAGCCGTGATCGAGGAATTTCTGCAATGGGTGGAGCAGTTAGAGTGCGGAATCGATAATTTACAGCAGGTTCATTATCAGATTCCTTGATAGATGGCCATGTTGAGTGTAGATGGAAACAATTTATATTAATCATGAAGCCACGAAGAACATGAAGAATAAAGAGCAGATTTAATATTTTTACTTCGTGTTCTTCATGGCTTCGTGGTTTTTTAAAATCACTCCTATTAGAAAATTTCTCCATATAAATCGTATTCATCAGCTCCAGTAATTTTAACGTCTACAAAATCCCCTGGTCTTATGTTGGTAGTGGGATCTTCGATGATAACCAATCCATCAATCTCAGGGGCATCGCCATAAGTTCTGGCAATAATTTTATCCTCTTCGATATGATCGACTATCACCGTTTGCTCGCTGCCGACGGCTTGCTGCAGTTTCTCGGCGCTGATTTGACTTTGCAGCGCCATAAACTGCTCGAAACGCTCCCGTTTAACGTCTTCCGGCACTTGTCCCGGCAGTTGATTGGCCGCGGCCCCTTCTACGGGAGAATAGGTGAAACAACCTACCCGGTCCAATTGGGCTTGCTCGAGAAAATTCAGTAATTGCTTAAAATCCTCGTCCGTTTCGCCGGGAAAACCGACGATAAATGTGCTGCGGATTTTCAACTCCGGACACACGCTGCGCCATTGTTTGAGGCGCGCCAATGTATTCTCGCTATGTGCCGGGCGGTGCATGGCTTTCAATATACGAGGACTGGCATGCTGGAATGGAATATCCAGGTAGGGTAATAGGCCATTTGGGCTCATCAATGGGATGATCTCATCCACATGCGGGTAAGGGTAAACATAGTGCAAACGCACCCAGACGCCCAATTGACTGAGTTCTTTTGCTAAGTCATAAAACCGGGTCTTAACCGGCCGGCCTTGGTAAAAGTGCGTTCGGTATTTGGTGTCGACCCCGTATGCACTGGTGTCTTGGGAAATGATCAATAACTCCCGCACTCCCGCGGCCACTAAATTTTCCGCTTCTTTTAATACCGCATCGATCTGGCGGCTGTCCAAATCGCCGCGTAAGCTGGGAATAATGCAAAAACTGCAGCGATGGTTGCAGCCTTCGGAAATTTTCACATAAGCATAGTGTTGCGGCGTGAGTTTAATACCTTGCGGGGGAATCAAGCTGGTGTAGGGGTCATGCTCGGGCGGCAAATGATGGTGCACGGCTTGCATGACTTCCTGCAACGCGTGGGGGCCGGTCACCGCCAAGACATTTGGATAATGCGCTTTGACAACGTCGCCCTTGGCACCCAGACAGCCCGTCACGATGACTTTGCCATTTTCGTTTAACGCTTCACCGATGGCGTCCAGGGATTCCTCAATGGCTTCTTCGATGAAACCGCAGGTGTTTATCACCACTAAGTCGGCTTGGTTATACGACGGACTGATGGTGTAACCTTCGGCCCTGAGTTGAGTAATGATTTGCTCGGAATCCACCAGCGCTTTAGGACAACCTAAACTGACAATGCCGACTTTGGGGGAGTTGTGTGCCATTTGTTATAAGATGCTTAACCATACCGTGTACGCGAGGAGCGTATTTTAGCCGATTTTTTCCATTGGCTCACCAGGATGCTATGATAAAATTTATCGATATTTATAAGTAGGGTGTTTTTCATGTGGTTAATCGATAGAGTCGCGGAAGAAAAGATTAAACAAGCCCTGGAACGGGGCGAGTTGCAAAACCTGCCGGGCGAAGGCCAGCCTCTCCAGTTGGAGGACGATTCCCATGTGCCGCCCGAATTACGGGCAGGTTATCGGCTATTGAAAAACGCAGGTTTCATCCCGCCTGAAGTCAGTTTGCGCAAAGAAATTGCCCAGGTGGAATCACTGATCCAAATGGCACAAGAAACGGAACAAAAAAACCGGTTGTGTAAGAAGCTCAATTATCTCACCATGAAACTGAATCAATGCCGTAAATCTCCGGTAAATTTGGTATCGGAATCGGATTACGCCAGGCGATTAAAACAAAAAATCGGCTGAATACTGAGTCACACCAAACCAGGAAACTTCACTATGAAAAGCCTACATCAACTTATTTTGAGCAGTGTGTTATTAACACCTTTGCTGGTGTTTGCCGAGGCGGAAATACCCGATGTTATCACGGTGAAAAAAATGAGCATGGAACTGGCGGCGGAAATTGCCACCAAGGCCGTGAAGACCTGCCGCGACCAGGGCTATCAAGTCTCGGCGGTGGTTGTCGATCGTAGTGGCAATATGCAAGTTGCCATGCGCGACGTCCATGCTAGCCGGTTTACTCTGCAAATCGCCGAAGAAAAAGCCAATGCCGTCATCCTCGGCGGAGTGAGTTCCGGCGAAATTCGTAAAAACCGCGCCGACATCCGCCAGGAGTTAAACCACGTGGATGGTTTGT
>JASFLF010000004.1:0-20107 GCA_050118235.1 Gammaproteobacteria bacterium
GCAAGAAACCTTGTATTTGATTCCGCGGATCGATCCGTTGCCAGCGGGTACCACTATGCCTGACTGGGCGGCCAAATTTATTGCCAGTCCCAAACCAATTAATACCGCTGTAGTCAGTCCAACTAGTTACGCACAAACAGTATCGTACACCATTACAATACCTATAACAGAGGGTTCATACGCCGTCAGTCAAGCCATACGTGTTGAAGACGGAAACGCCAGCCTGCTGTTTAATACCAATAATTTGACTGTAACCTATTATCCGCAGCAACTAGGCACCATCGTTAATCCACTACCTTAGATTGCTTTTACGTCAACGTTTGACCTTGGTTTATGGCGAGAAAAATCGCCGGCAATAGCGATGATTGAGCGATAATTCACAGTCTAACCCGGGGGCAGGTAAATTCGTGGTTTTTTTCTAGAATCAGACGGTTATAATAATCCGTATATTTCCCAACACGGACCATTCAAAGGTGTGAGCCAATGAGCGATGAAAGCAAGCGATACAGTATCGAAGCAATGGAACTGGGCCCCATGGAAAATTTTATTTACCTCATCCACGACCACGATACCGACCGGGTGGCGGTGGTGGATCCCGCCTGGGAGGTGGACAGAATTCTCAAGCGCGTTCAGGACAAAGGCGTGAAGATTACCGATATATTGCTGACCCACAGCCATTACGATCACATCAATGGCATCGATGGCATCCATGAGAAATTCGACGCGCAGGTGCATTTATTGAAAGCCGAGGCGAAATTCTGGGGCCAATATCAGGAAACGCCCACCACTCACCACGGTGGCGACATTATTGCTTTGGGCGATACCCAAATCGAAATTTTGCACACCCCCGGTCACACTCCCGGTTCGGCCTGTTACAAAGTGGGTAATAACCTGATCGCCGGCGATACCTTGTTTGTTTTCGGTTGCGGCCGCTGTGACCTGGCTGGTGGCGATCCGCATGTGATGTTTAACACCTTGAACCGCATTAAAGCGGAACTTCCCTTAAATACCATTTTATTGCCAGGCCACAATTATGCGGAAAAATCCACTTCCACCATTGAAGAGCAAATCGCCGGCAATCCGTTTATGCATTTTGATGACGAAGCGGCGTTCGTCCACTATCGCATGCACGAGCACGATAAAGTCCGCAGTTCGCCTTACCACGCGGTGCCACGCAGTACATGACCACAGCGCTTTCCATCCATAACCTCAGCAAAGTCTACAAGAACGGTTTCGAAGCCTTAAAAGGCATTAATCTTGAGGTCGCGGCCGGCGACTTTTTCGCGCTGCTGGGTCCGAATGGGGCGGGCAAATCCACGACCATCGGCATCATATGCTCCCTGGTGAACAAAACCGGCGGTAGTGTCGAGATTTTCAATACCGATATTGATAAAGACTTTTCCACCGCAAAAAGCTACGTAGGTTTGGTGCCGCAGGAATTCAATTTCAACGTATTCGAGCCCATCGTTGAAGTGGTCATCAACCAGGCCGGTTATTACGGCATACCTCCCGTTGTCGCCCGCGAGCGCGCCGAGAAATATTTAAAACAACTGGGGCTGTGGGACAAACGCAAAGAAGGCGCCCGCTTATTGTCCGGCGGCATGAAACGGCGCTTGATGATCGCCAGGGCCTTGGTGCACGAACCCAAGCTGTTAATCCTGGATGAGCCCACGGCGGGGGTGGACATCGAAATTCGCCATTCCATGTGGGATTTTCTCAAAGAGATCAATGAGCAAGGCACGACTATTATATTAACTACGCACTATCTGGAAGAAGCGGAGAATTTATGCCGCAATATCGCCATAATCGATCATGGATTGTTAGTGGAAAACACGTCGGTGGAAGCGTTGTTACACCAATTACAAATGGAAACCTTTGTATTGAACCTGGGAGTGGCGTTGGAACAAATTCCACCTTTGCCTGGATATGAGGCCAGATTGGTGAACCCGCGAACTATAGAAGTGGATGTGCCAAAAGTGCAAGGCATTAATAAGTTGTTTCAGTATCTTTCGAACGAAAAAGTCGAAGTTCTGGGGATGCGCAACAAGCGCAACCGTTTGGAAGAATTGTTTATTCGTTTGGTGAGCGAGAATAAAAAGAATGCTGTGGTATAAGTAGGCCGTTGTCATTCTGAATGTGAGTGAAGAATCTTGTGAGGGTGGCTATGGCAGGGTTTTAAGGTCCTTCGTAAAAAACACTCAGGATGACACATCACTTTGAGCCAAGAAACCACGAATTTAAAGGGTTATGAGATAGACTATGGGCTGGTACGAAAAATACATCGCGTTTTATACCATAATGATGAAAGAGATCCGACGCTTCATGCGGATCTGGATTCAAACCGTATTGCCCGCCATGATTACTACGGCCTTGTATTTCGTGATTTTCGGTAATTTGATCGGTCGGCGTATTGGCGATATGCAAGGTGTGAGGTATATCGACTATATCGTGCCTGGCTTGATCTTAATGACTATTATCACTAACTCCTATGCGAACGTGGTGTCTTCCTTTTACAGCTCCAAGTTTCAGAAAAATATCGAAGAGATGCTGGTCTCGCCCGTGCCCAATTACATCATCTTATTGGGTTACATATGTGGCGGGGTGGCCCGCGGTTTGATGGTCGGGGTTGCGGTAACGGGGGTGGCCTATTTCTTCAGTGATATGCATCTGCACAGCGTGTTGGTGATTGTTACGTTTGCCATTCTCACGGCGGTATTGTTTTCCCTGGGCGGGTTCATCAACGCCGTTTACGCTAAAAGTTTCGACGATATATCCATTATTCCCACATTTGTGTTGACACCGCTTACCTACCTTGGAGGGATTTTTTATACCATCAATCTATTGCCAGAATTCTGGCAGAAGGCTTCCCTGATCAATCCCATATTGTATATGGTCAATGCGTTTCGCTACGGTTTTTTGGGTGTATCGGATATTAACATTTGGATGTCCTATTTGATTGTTACCGTGTTCATTATCGGTTTGTTTGCGTTTAGTTTGTACCTGCTAAACAAAGGATATGGAATTCGCACATGAAGTCTATTCTTGTGGCCTATGTTATGGTTATTATGGTTTTTGCTGCGAGTTGCACACAGCAATCTGTCAAAGGCCTATCGCACAAAGCGGTGGAAAGAACCCAACCCAGCCGTTGGTATGATAATTCCTATTTGGATTATTTCGACGCCTATGGACCGGTGCGTGCCATTATCAACAGCGAGCAAGAATTGGTTTTCAATCGTGACGGCCGCTTGTTAAGTCAGCTGAGTCAAAACACCGGTGGCGATTTTGATATCCGCTATGCCTATTATGATGACGGTAGATTGGATCGTATCACGTCCTATCTCAATGGTGCCCAATACCGGCTGTCGGAATATCAATACGACGATAACAATGAGCTGCAACAAGTCTATTATCTGGACTATGGTTCGGGGCAACAATTTCATTCCAAACATAAAACCCAAGCTCTGAAATCCGGCTGGTTTGTCGTTGACATTCCCATAGAACAGGTGGATCTGCCTTTATACAAGCAATTTGATGACCAGGGGCGGTTAGTGTGGAGCAGTAAAAGCGATTTTAACAACGGCGTGGGACGGCATTTTAATCTTTCCGTCAGTGACAGCGTATTTTCCTCCCGTGTTATCAACGCCTATACCCTGCAGATGCATGGCGTAGGGGGTTATGGTTATGAATACGACGGTCAGGGACGATTATGGAAAGTGACCAGTTATAATGAAAACAATCTCGACGTTTATCATACCACCCGATATTTCTATAGCGAGCAAGGGTTGCTTGAAGCGGAAGCAAAGCTTTTGCTGGGCAAAAGCTTATTTAATGATTCGCTCAATCCCGACCAACCACAAACACAAACCGTAAACTATGACTATCATGGCACCGATCAATACGGCAATTGGACGTATCGTACGGTCATCGTCACCAGCGACGGCAGACAAAATCGATTCGATCAGAAACGGCGTATTGAATATTTCGACTATAGCGACAGCGGTAAAGCCAGATGAGCGGCGAACCGGACATTCAACAGCATAAGCGCGGTGTCACTGGTGTGTTCGATACCATCGCGCCTGGATATGACAATGCCGCATTGCGGTTTTTCCCGTTTTGCGCCGATCACATTGTGACTGTGTTACAGCCCAAGCCCGGGCAAAAAGTATTGGATGTGGCCACGGGCACAGGTGCGGTGGCGGTGGCGCTGGCGCAAGCGGTGCGACCCGCTGGCCGGGTGATCGGCATTGATTTATCCGAAGGCATGCTGGCGCGCGCGCAACAAAACATACGGAAAATGGCCTTGGACAATGTGGATTTGTTTCAAATGGATGCCGAGAACCTGGAATTTAAACGCGATTATTTCGACGCCAGCGTGTGTTCTTTTGGGTTGTTTTTTATGCCGCAAATGGATAAAGCGCTGAATGAATTGGCGCGGGTGACCAAAACCGGAGGCATAGTATTGTTTACCAGTTTTACCCAAAACGCATTTCAACCGCTGCGCAGACAAATGTTTGCAGACTTGGCTAATTGCGGACTTGAACCGGCGAGTTTGCATATGGCTTCGGAAAAATTAACCCAACCGGAAGACTGCCAACGCCTCATTCGGCAAGCGGGTTTGGCCCAAGCCCAAGTACACAAAAAGCAACTGGGTTATCATTTACAATCCGCCGACGACTGGTGGACGATCCTCTGGAACAGTGGCGCCCGGCGCTTAATCAGTCAGCTGGATGATGAACGACGCGCGCAGTTTCGCATAAAACATACTGCGGAAATACAGAAACTGGCCACTGACAAAGGAATTTGGATGGACGTGGAAGTGTTGTTTTCGACCGGCACGGTGGTATAGCTTTTTACGATCAGGTGTATACATCCACGCCGCGTGGATTCGTTGTTGGTTTGTCGGTTTCCTGCTTGGCTTCCAAGTCACTGTTGCGGCGCAGTTTTTTACGCCGTTCCCTGTGGTTGCGGGTGTCTAACAACACATTTTCCTGGCGTTGGCGACGTTCGCCTTGCCGACGGTCTTTCTTGGTACGTTGGCGAATGGCGGTGCGGGGTTGTTGCGCCGCTTGATGCGGTTGCACCGGTTCCACCTCGTTGGTTTGCGCGCTCTGTTTTAACGCTTGCACCGAAGGTGTGTTGGCGGTTTTAATGCGGGCGTCACGCACCGCTTTATCGTCTTTGGGAAAGTTGATTGATGTCACAATATCACCTGTAAAGATTAAAGCTGTACGTTATTTCTTTTGAATGCATTCACGCAAATTCGTTCACCCCATAGCATATATCGGCGATTCTGGACACAATTTTAGCCTGCGCTTAGAATAGCTAACCATCATTTAAAGGGCAACCAATGCAAGTATTTGTTAAAACAGCTGTTTTTCTTTTCATTTTGGGCATATTTGGTTCGGCGCAAGCTACCGGCGTCTCGGGAGCCATCAGCGGGACAGTAAATTATTGTGATCAAGGTGGGGTTTTGGGCATGAAGGTTTCCCTCTCTGGCCGGCAAGCGGCCATTTACACCGCAGATGATGGCAAGTTCTTATTCGAATCCTTGTCGCCTGGCACCTATGCATTGTTTTATACCATCGATGAAAAGTTAGTGCATATCAGTAAAGAGGTTATGGTCAAAGCAGGAGAGTCCACCGAATTGGGCGAAATCACTTTTTGTGCGGCAAAGGATGCTGACACGGTGAATCGAGAGATGAAAACCATTGTCAGCTCTGAATGTCCAGCGGACTCTCAAGCCCCTGAGTGCGTTGATAATGACAAAGACGGTGTGGTGGCGGCCAAAGACTGTAATGACAACGACGAACACATAAGACCTGGTGCACCGGAGACTTGCGATGGCATGGATAACAACTGCAATGGCAAAATCGACGACTTAGGCACGGTATGGCTTGAAAACGGCGTGGGCATCTGTCAGAACGGTGCCATCGCCGTTAAATCCTGCGACAAAGGCTTTGCCGATTGTGACGCCAAGCCAGGCAATGGTTGCGAAACCGATATTATGAGAGATAACGACAATTGCGGGGCGTGCGGTAATGTGTGCCCGTCATCGGAGATTTGCGTTGCCGGAATCTGTTAAGCGAACGGTCCTAAGCTTTAAGCAATACCATGGTTGTTTTTTACATTTTTAATCTTAGGATTATTCACTTCACTGATTTTAACGGTTTTATGATGGCGTAAATATTCGGCGACCACATCCCAGATTTTCGGTCCGGTTTGATCCTTGTCCAGTCCCGCCCAGGCAGCGACATTGTAGTTTTTCCTGGCATCAATGGCTTTGCCGTTTAATTGCATATCTGAAATCCGTTTTCCACGCCCTGCTGTCGGATCGATGCTGTATTTCAATCCGCCAATGCGCACCATGTCACCGCCTTGCTGGTAATAAGGGTCGTGGCTAAAGCGGTTGTCGGCAATATCTTCCAGGACCTCTTTCAATCGCTCGCCGCTCATGGCGCTTCGTCGCACCTCAGGATAGGTGATAGCCGTTTGTGCCATTAAATCTTCCATGGTAATGGCTTGGCCCGGCAATATGGTCGTACCCCAGCGAAATCCCGGAGAAAAGGCGATTTCGGTGTCTTGATGTTTCATCAAAGCATCAACTATGATTTGGTCGAAAGTGCCGCTAAAAGTACCGCGCCGGTATAGTAACTCATTGCTGACCGCCAGCGACTCGGACAATTGTTTTTGATAAGGGGCGCGCACGTGTTCGATATGCGCTGCCATGGCTTTATCAGGAGGCAGTAAGTTGGAGAATACCGGCAGTAAATGATATTTGTAGCTTTGAATTTTGCCGTTGCGATAGTCAAAATCCAGCACACTGATAAACTTGCCCGTGGTGCCAGAGTTGATGACCACCGTTTTGCCGCCAGCATTACTGACTTCCACCGCCACGGGGACCGCATCGTGGGTGTGACCACCCAAAATAGCGTCCAAGCCGGACACCCGGCCCGCTAATTTCAAATCGATGTCCATGCCATTGTGGGATAACAACACAACGATTTTCGCCCCGGCGGCTCTCGCGGCGTCGATTTGTTTTTGCAAACGTTCCTCATTAATGCCGAATCGCCAGGACTCCACGAAATGGCGGGGATTGGCAATGGGTGTGTAGGGGAAGGCCTGGCCTATGATGGCCACCGGCACAGTGTTAATTTCTTTAATCACGTAAGCGTTAAAAACCGGATCTTCGAATTCGTTATCGACTATGTTCTGAGCGACAAAATCGATTTTGCCGGCGAAATCGTTTTCCAAAACTTCCCGCAAGCGTTCCTCGCCATAAGTAAATTCCCAATGGCCTGTCATGACATCAACGCCCAGCAATAAGGCGGCATCCACCATGTCCTGGGCATTGGTCCATAGTGCGGTGGCCGATCCTTGCCAGGTATCGCCGCCGTCCAATAACAATGCCCCGGGGCGTTCGGCGCGCAATTGTTTAATCAAGGTTGCCATATGCGCAAATCCGCCGGTTTTGCCGTAGGTTTTGGCTAATTGGGCGAATTCCAGATATGTGAGGGCGTGCGCTTTATGGCTGCCATGACTAATGCCGTAGCGCTCGAGCAAATGTTCACCGACATAATGTGGAATTTGATTCTTCATGGCATTGCCAATGCCCAGGTGTATATCGGGTTCGCGGTAGTAGGCGGGAACCAGTTGTGCGTGACTGTCGGTGAAGTGCAATAAGGATACGTTGCCAAACGGTTTAATGTCGTATAAATCGCCGCTATTTTCCTTTTTGGTTGCGGCGAATAAGCCGCTCGGTTTGGCGAATTCAAGTGCTGAGGCGGCGGCGATCAATTGCAAAAATTCCCGGCGCGATAAATTCATAGCTTATCCTTATGTTTTAACGTTGTTGCATATCAATTGATTATGGGTCTTCGATGAATTATCGGCACGAAAAGGCCGAGCTTAAGAATAGAAATACAAAAAAAAAGGCGGTGAAAACCGCCTTTTTTACAATGCTGGATATAAGGTGAGAAATCGAATATTAAAAAGTAACACCTACTGCAGTCAGGGTATCGTCGTCTTCGGTATAGTTAACCATAATGCTGCCCTTGGCGTCTTTGAGTCCTTGGATAATTTCGTTGCTTGCCACAAAGGTGATGGGGCCGCGGGATTGAGCGTCTTGAATGGTAAATGTGTTTTGCTCTGCATTGACTGTCATTAAGCTGCCAATGTGGGTGCTTTTACCCGCCGCATCGCAAGCCCACACAGTGCTCGATGTTATTAGAACGCTTGCCAATGCCGCGCCCGTCAGGATGGTTTTCATATTCATAATATCCCCCTTATGTTTAGAAACTAGAGTGTTAAGAAACTAGAGTGTTAAGAAACCGATGTATTAACGCACCAAAGTTTGAGGAACAAGTTTTAGAAAAAACTGTTTAATAACATAACTAAGCTAATTCATCAGTTCACAGGATTATGAATGATATCGTTGGATTTGCAACACCAGTTTTTGTGTTGGTTTTTACACCTTAATCGTCCGTGTTCTGTAATTGCCGGATGATCAACCATAAAGAAAAACGCTTCACGGCCGATGAAACCAGCATAAGGTATTGGCGCATAGGGAATACGGTTTACGCCTTGAGTATTACATCCATTTAACGAGGGCAAGCGAATGAACGTGCAAACCATACGCGAACTGGAGGAGCAATTGGAAGGGATGTCCCGGCAAGAGCTGACCAAATTTACTAAGCAGTGTCTTTGCCATAAGATGTATTCAAATCAGCCAATGGCAAATCAATTGGATCCCGGTGTCGTGTTGGATATGATTCACACCGAATATTTGCGGCGCGGGCTGGAAAAACATTACGACATGACTTATGAGTCCGTGGCAAAAAACCCCAATGTCTGCAATGCGGCCTAGCGGCCTATTGCCGATACACCGGCTGTAAAAAATTCTGCGCCCGAAGCCAGCCGGCGTCCGGCGTTTTCATTTCCTTTCGATAGAGTAGACGCGATTCGTCGCCAATTACTTTACGATCCTCGCTTTTCTTGATCCAGGGCAACAAAACAAACCACTAACCTGCTAACAATATGGTTGGTGGTTTTTTGTTTGAAATTCTGGTTTCCAGACTTTTTTACTTCTTTGTTTTAATTAGCATTTTATTGGTTTTAGACTTTCTAGACTTAAGCTGTTGAAATCATAAGCTTTGCAGTAAAATTTCTTTTATCTATAAGTAAAAGCTTATTGATAAAATAAAAATAATTTAATTTACTTTATGCATCACCCTTTTATAATCTGCCTTCCATTGGAGAGGTTTTAATCGATTCCATTGAGCGAGATGGCAATCGTAAGATAGAAATTGTAAGTTATTTCAATTAGTTATAATTCATCAACCCAAAAACGAGGACGGCCCTATGGCGAAAAAATATGATGCGGGTGTAAAAGAATACCGCGAAACTTATTGGATGCCCGAATACACTCCAAAAGACACTGATATCCTGGCATGTTTCAAAGTAACCCCACAACCCGGTGTTCCCCGCGAGGAAGTGGCGGCTGCAGTTGCGGCTGAATCTTCAACCGGTACCTGGACCACGGTTTGGACTGACTTATTAACCGATCTGGACTACTACAAAGGCCGTGCCTACGCCATCGAAGACGTACCAGGCGACGATACGTGCTTCTATGCCTTTGTTGCGTACCCTATCGACCTTTTCGAAGAAGGCTCTGTGGTTAACGTAATGACTTCACTCGTGGGTAACGTATTCGGCTTCAAAGCTCTACGTGCCCTACGTTTAGAAGACATCCGCTTTCCGATCGCCTATGTCATGACTTGCAATGGGCCACCACAAGGTATCCAAGTTGAGCGTGATTTGTTGAACAAATACGGCCGTCCTCTGTTGGGCTGTACCATCAAGCCTAAATTAGGTTTGTCTGCCAAGAACTATGGCCGTGCTTGTTATGAAGGTCTGCGTGGCGGTTTAGACTTCACTAAGGATGACGAAAACGTTAACTCTCAGCCATTCATGCGCTGGCGTCACCGTTTCGACTTCGTTATGGAAGCTATCCAGAAAGCCGAAGCCGAAACTGGCGAACGTAAAGGTCACTACTTGAATGTAACGGCTCCGACCGCGGATGAAATGATGCGTCGTGCCGAATATGCCAAAGAAATCGGCGCGCCCATCATCATGCACGACTACATCACTGGCGGTTGGGCTGCGAACACTCAGCTGGCTCAATGGTGCCAGAACAACGGTATGTTGTTACACATCCACCGTGCCATGCATGCGGTTCTTGACCGTAACCCGCATCACGGTATCCATTTCCGCGTACTTACCAAGATCCTGCGTCTTTCCGGTGGTGATCACCTGCACTCCGGTACGGTTGTTGGTAAGCTGGAAGGTGACCGTGAAGCCACGCTGGGCTGGATCGACATCATGCGCGATTCCTACATTAAAGAAGATCGTTCACGCGGTATCTTCTTCGACCAGGATTGGGGAGCAATGCCAGGCGTTCTGCCAGTTGCCTCAGGCGGTATCCATGTATGGCATATGCCTGCGTTGGTTAGCATCTTTGGTGATGACTCCGTACTGCAATTCGGTGGTGGTACGCTGGGTCACCCCTGGGGTAACGCTGCAGGCGCTGCTGCCAACCGTGTTGCGGTTGAAGCCTGCGTGGAAGCGCGTAACCAGGGTCGTGAAATTGAGAAAGAAGGTAAGGACATCCTTACTACTGCTGCGAAGAGCAGCCCTGAACTCAAAATGGCCATGGAAACCTGGAAAGAAATCAAGTTCGAATTCGACACCGTGGATAAATTGGACGTTGCGCACAAGTAATTTGATGGATCATTGGGCCTCGTGTTTTCGGGGCCTTACATCAAATACCGACTGTTACTTCGTTTAACCTTACGACATCGAACGAATTCGAAACCTTAATTTGGAGTTAATCAAAATGAGTGAAATGCAAGATTACAAATCCAGCTTGAGCGATACTTCAAGCCGAAAATTCGAAACTTTTTCCTACCTGCCTGCGATGACTGCTGAGCAAATCCGTAAGCAGATCGAGTATATCGTCAGCAAGGGCTGGAACCCGGGGATTGAACACACTGAACCGGAAAACGCCCGCAGCCACTACTGGTATATGTGGAAACTGCCCATGTTTGGTGAAACCGATGTGGATGCCATTCTCGCCGAAGTGGAAAACTGCCACAAAGCGCATCCAAAAAATCATATTCGTCTGCTGGGTTTTGATAACTTTGCCCAATCAGCCGGTGCTGCGATGGTAATCTACCGCGGTAAGACTGTTTAATTTCGCAGGGCAATTGTAAGACCATACAGCCCCTGCCCGACACCATGCGGTCAGGGGTTTTTTATGGTCAGGTCGCTCTTGGTCATCCCTGACCTTCGCGACACTGGTACATCCTGTACGTCGGATGTACGGACAGAAAATTGCTACTGCATTTTCTGCACTTCCGCCATCCCTGGCGGTCGTATATCGCGAGAGGCAGGATGCCGGTAGTGACAAATTAGAATAGAGACGATATGAGTAAACCAACTAAATATGTAGGCATCCATAAAGATATTAATGGTGGAATGACAACCATTGGTAAGATTATACGAGATGCCTGGGTGTTTGAACTGATTCCGGAGACCGAAACCTGTGAAGGCTGGAACCTAGCGGGTATTGATGCGCTGATGGACAAGGTTAATAAAGAGTGGGACAAATACGGTTGCATGGTAAGCGGCCTTCCCGCCGAGTTAAGTGAACGTCACGCGCGTATTCATGGTGAAGCATTCAAACAAGCCCGGGCTTCAGGCTGGTCGGGTGATTACGAAACAGATGATGAAGATTAACGATTAACATCGGAAAATAATTCAAGGGTGTGTTATGGCAAACAATGAAATGACCGTAGATGCAAAACAATACATTATTAAATCCGAGCCCTATTATGAGGCGGTCACAAACGAAATTGAATTGTATGAAGCGGCATATAATGCCCGCATGCCAATGATGCTCAAAGGTCCGACCGGTTGCGGCAAATCACGCTTTGTGGAATACATGGCATACAAGCTCGGTAAGCCGCTGATTACCGTCGCTTGTAATGAAGATATGACAGCCTCTGATTTGGTGGGGCGTTTCCTGCTGGATAAAGAGGGCACCAAGTGGCAGGACGGCCCGCTAACCACGGCGGCCCGTATCGGCGCCATATGTTATCTGGACGAGGTTGTGGAAGCCCGTCAGGATACTACGGTTGTTATTCACCCGCTAACGGATCACCGTCGCACGTTGCCGTTGGATAAAAAAGGTGAGTTGATTTCAGCGCATCCGGATTTCCAATTGGTGATTTCATACAATCCCGGATATCAAAGTTTGATGAAAGATTTAAAACAATCCACGAAACAGCGTTTTGGCGGATTGGACTTCGATTATCCTGAAGAGAAAATCGAAACTGAAATCGTTGCCAAAGAATCCGGTGTTGATAAAGGCATCGCCGGCAAGTTAGTGCAAATCGCCCATCGTGCCCGCAATCTAAAAGGCCACGGGCTGGACGAAGGTATCTCAACTCGATTGTTGGTGTATGCCGGTCAGCTGATTCATAAAGGCATCGATCCTACTGCAGCATGCAGTATGACTATGGTGACTCCATTAACGGACGATCCGGATATGCGGGACACTTTAAACGCCGCGGTGCAAACGTTTTTTGGCTGATATGTTCTATGGCAACTGAATTTTCTTCTCATAACCATTGTCAGTACGAAAGAATATAATACAGTACACTAGAACAGTATGGCTATAAAACTCGAAGATTACGAAGAGCAATTAAAAGATGCCGCCCCCGTGGTGCGCGACGTGTTAGCGAGCACGTTCCAGGAAGCGTCTCATGTCATGTCGCCTGCCGGCTTGGAAGCCTATTTGGAAGGTGCCAAAGGCTTGTGCAATTTGGGCCGCGGCACGGACCTTGTCATTTCTTATTTGCAAGTCATGCCGCAAGTTGTTAAAGAATGCGGCGAAGACATCATTATCGATTGTACCAATGCGGCGCTGAAATTGGCATCGATGACGTCGGGCGAAGTCATATCGTTATTGTTCAATAGCTTGCCTACCGCCTCACGGCGCTTGGGTGATGCACAACTGTTGCGTGGTTATCTTACCTTAATTCATCAAATGTCGGGCACAGCGGCGCGTGGTTTGCGTCCCATGTTAAGTCATATCGATGAGTTGTTATCCAAGTTAACCTTGAGCGGTTTGCGGCGTTGGGTAAATTTTGGCGCCCAGGCCTATAGACGTGATTTTAATAATCTCACTGCCTATTTTAATTTGGAGTCGAACGACAGTAAGGCGGTGCTGCAAAAAGAGCGTCGTGGCGTCTTATTCATCGACACCCAACGCAAGTTGAATTTTTACCTACGCGCACTATGGGGCAGAGATTTTTTTATGCGGCCTACCGGTGCTGATTACACCGATTTCCGGCCTTATATCGAGGCGCATATAATACACATGCCGGACGCCGTCGATAACTTCGGTGATGTCCCCGGATTAGAACTCTATCGTGCAACCGCTGCCCATATGGCCGCTCATCTGTGTTATACCCAGTCGCGTATTTCCGCCGAGCAACTGAGTCCGGCACAAATGTATTTTATTGCCTTCGTTGAAGATGCCCGGGTGGAATATAAAGCCATTGCCGAGTTCCCAGGGCTTAAAAAACTGTGGCGTTCTTTACTGGATGTGGAATACGAAGGGGACGTTGAACATCCCACGATGATTGTGTTGGAACACCTGGCGTTAATGCTGTTGGATTCAACAGTGACTAGTGATGATGCGCAACTCAATGCCTTTGCCGCGCAATATCATGACAAGATTGAAGCAAATCAAGACAACAATAACTTCTCCTGGCACTTGGGCATAGAGCTATTCAACCTGTTGATCGCCCGTAAAGCGGTTCCCAGTTTGCGTATCCTGGAAAGAATTCGCATTCCGTATCGTGATGACAATCGCTATGTGTGGGAGTTCGAGGAATTCAGCTGGGAAAAAGGCATTGAATATATTGCAGCGAGTCAAGCACAAGTGCGTAAGACCGTTAGTGTCATGGAAATGGCCAATGAAGTTGACTGTGAACTTGCCGGTGACGATGCTCAGGAAATATGGACTTGCCCCACCGAAATGTTTCCCTACGAAGATGATCTTACAGGTACCAAAAGTTTTAATGAAATGTGGGGTAAGGAGCCGGTCTCTGATCCTTTTCACTATCAGGAATGGGACTACCAGATTCAGTTGCATCGTCCGGATTGGGTAACCATATACGAACGCCGTCAACCCAAAGGTAATCCGGAAGACGTTGAGAAAATATTGACGGAGCACAAGCCTATTGCACATCGCATTAAGCAGATTATCGATTTGCTCACCCCGGAAGGCGTGCAGCGGGTGCGCAACATGGAAGACGGTGATGAAATCGATCTTAATGCCGCGATCGATGCCATGGTGGCCATTCGTATGGGGGAACAACCCAATCCACGCATTACCATGCGCAATGTGTTAATGAATCGCGACTTGGCGGTAGTGGTGTTAATGGACTTATCGGAATCCACCAATGAAACGGTTCAGGGTTCCGACAAAACCATCCTGCAATTAACGCGTGAAGCCGCTACTCTAGTGGCAACCGCAATAAATGGTATCGGTGATCCTTTTGCCTTGCATGGATTCGCCTCCGACGGCCGCCACGACGTGCAGTACTATCGATTCAAGGATTTTAACCAACACTTCGATGATGAGGCCAAATCCCGTTTAGCCGGCATGCAAGGCGGGCTTTCCACACGCATGGGAGCAGCCATGCGTCATGCGGGGCAACATCTGCTGAAGCAGCCCGAGCGACGTAAGCTTTTACTGTTGGTGACCGATGGCGAACCGGCGGATATAGATGAACGCGACCCACAACACTTGCGACATGACACCAAAAAAGCCGTCGAAGAACTATACAGCAAGGGCGTTCTCACCTATTGCTTAACGCTGGATCCCAACGCCGATAGTTACGTAAAACGAATATTTGGTACCAACAACTACACTATTATCGACAATGTGCAACGCTTGCCGGAAAAATTACCCACGCTGTTCGCCAGCCTGACGTCTTAAGCATCCAGCCTAGTGAGTTAAACAACTAATGTTTAACTCAAATAGTTGTCGTGACTAAACTTATTCACGATTCAGGGTTCTAACACCATTAGTTGGTTTTTTTCCACCACTTTTTTCATTCCGGGTTGATATAATCGGGAACGAAAAAATAAAACGAAAAAAGCAGTTGATCCTGTGAGAGACTAATTGCATACTTTGGCCATGAGATCCCGTCTTAACGATGTGCCGATTCTAAAAACCACGCCTACCTGTATAGAGGCGATGTATTACAATCGCGTGCGCATTGCCCTTTCCCGCATCGACAACCCACTGCGCATTGAACTGATCAATTTGCGCGGTTTGGATATTGTAATAGATGACGAAGTGTGGGTCTGTGTTGACCGCACCTTAAACGATTTACCCATTTTCGCTTGGACGGATTTTGAATACAGCGCCCGGAACCATTTATTTGAGCCTGTCGCTTGCCGGCTGCGTTTTTACCATAACCATGCGGATTTGATCTGCGGCACGGTATTGGATTTAATCAATCGCAACTTAGATGCGCGTTTGTCACTGTTGCAGGAACAAAGTAAACCCTCCAAGATATCCTACTTACGTACTCGAAAACGAAAAATAAGTAGAAATACGTAATCGAATTACCGGTAACAATTTCCTCTAACGTCCTCTTTTGTAGCGTGTCTCCCTGTCCATATACTCAAAGAAGTTTTTCCTTGTGGAGGTAAAAAAAAATTTGATAATCTTAGTGCCTGGTTGGACCGCCAGATTCTAATCAATGGAAAAAATTAGGGACGGAAGGCCAAGGCTAAAATAAACTTTTAAAAGGGGGAGTCATACCTATGAGAAAATTATTAGAAATTGCGGCATTGGTGTTGGTGGTTTTATTTGCCTTCCAAACTTCAGTGTTTGCAGGTGATCAACATGAGGCCGAAGGTGTCGTAAAAAAAATTAAAAGCAGCGATAAAAAACTCACCATCTCCCATGGGCCCATCAAAACCTTGGGTATGGATGGTATGACCATGGACTTTGCCGTTTATGATCCCGCCATGTTGGATGAGGTGCAGGAAGGCCACAAAATCAGTTTTGTTCTCGAGGAAGACAATTCCGGCAATCTGGTGATCATGGAATTGGAAGACAAAGGCATGGCCAAAGGTGATATGGCTACTTCCGGCGAACATACTCATCATCACGACCATTAATCGGCTAGTTACACCAATTGCTGAATTCACGAATAGATAATGCCCGATTTTCAATACGGGCATTATTGTTTTGGAGACTTTATAAGTTTATATAAAATGGGGGACGTAAAAAACTAATAACCTAGGCAGGTTTTTAAATAATATCGAATAATAAATTAACTGGGGAGTAGTAAATAATGAAAGCAATATTACATTTCACACCACACCAATTCATATCAAAAACATCGAGGACGGCGATACCTTTTATCGGGGCGGCAGCACTGGTTTGGACACAAGCAAGCATCGCGGCAGAAGAGATGAGTCACGAACACCACGAACATATGGAGCAAATGGAACACCAAGAACACGCCACCCACGCCGGCCATGGGCCGCATGGCAGCCATATCCATCATCAGCATGGCAAAGGCGGGTTTATGTTCGAGCTTCGATATATGCGCATGGACATGGAAGGACTGCTGGACGGAACCGACAATGTGAATACTAAAGATATCTCAGGTGCGCAAATGAGTCCAACAGGACCCATGAAAGATCCCCGTTTTCCCTACATGATGGCGCCTACCAAAATGTCTATGGATATGATTATGGGCATGGCTATGTACGGATTTACGGATAGGGTTACCGGCATGCTGATGGTGAATTATTTGTCCAATGAAATGGACATGGTTATGCATATGTATATGCCAACCGGTATGCCTATGGGTGATATGTACGGCTCCATGGACACCAGCGGCGTGGGCGATACCCGCGTGGCGGCCATGTATACCATTAACAAAAAATGGACGGGAACCCTGGGATTGAGCGTGCCGACCGGCAGCATTGACGAGAAGGTCGATATGACTATGACGGGTACCAACCTCATGGGAGTGCCCATGCCACCCTCAGTTAGAACCGGCATGCAAGCCCCTTATGCCATGCAGCTGGGATCCGGAACCTACGATTTGATTCCTTCGATAACCTACAAAGATGAGGCGGAAACCCACGGCTGGGGAACCCAATTGGAATACACTTTACGTATCGGTGAGAATGACAACAACTATAGCTTGGGAGACAAAGCCGAATTGACTGCATGGTTTGCACAGAAACTGGGCAGCTATGTGCATTTTACCGGGCGTTTGGATTACCTCAATTGGAAAAGCATCGAAGGTCAGGATCCGAAAATCATTCCGATGATGGCACCGACAAGCGATCCCAAAGCAACTGGTGGCCAACGTTTGGATGCATTGGTGGGCTTCACCGGTGTTTTCGGAAGTCATCGCATAGGATTCGAAGTGGGTAAACCCGTTTATGAAGATTTAAACGGTCCACAAATGAAAACTGATGTAATTTATACTCTCGGATATCAATTCATGATGATGTAATCGCCCTTGAATACCCGGTCCAGTTACGGGGCCGGGTTTCATTTTGCGCTTGCTTGGCCTGCATTTCTCACCACACTTCTGTGGCGAGAGCGCCTCGACGGCCGCAGTAGAAGAGTGGTGAGAAATGCAGGCCAATTTCCCTTCTTTGATTTACAATTCGTACATTCAAGCAAAATAATAATTTCGGGGGTAAAATGGCGAACCGGTTGCAAACTATACCAACTACCGGGCATTGGTCGACGTGGACGCAAATAGGGCAGAGGGAGCGAGCGAACGGGCTCTCTGCGGCAACATTGTTTGTGTGTGCCGTATGGCTCGCGGGTGTCTGGGCAAATCAGGTCCTGGCGGCATCCACATTTGGAGTAATGACCCTGGCCGATGCGGAAAGGATCGCGATCAACAATGATCCACTCATTGCCGAATCCAAAGCCATGGAAGAAAGTTACCGCGAGAGGTCTGTCGCCGCTGATCGTTGGCCGGATCCGAAATTGAAGTTCGGAATTTCCAATATTTCCATGGAAACCTATAACTTCGAAGACGAGCCCATGACACAACTGGTAGTCGGCGTTTCACAGCGATTCCCTTCATGGGGGGAACTGGATGCCAAGTCAGGTCAGCTGTCTGCATTGGCCGGTGCCACGGCGACAGACGCTAAAGACAAAGAACTGCGTACCCGCTTAGGTGTGCGCAAATCCTGGCTGGAAGTGTACTACCAGTATCAAGCCGAACAGCTTGTCAAACAAAGTACGGAAGTCTTTGATCAATTGAAAGAGATTACCCGGCTTCAATACCGCGCCGGCAGAGGCAGTCAGCGGGATGTAGTCAGCGCGCAACTGGAAAAAAGCCTGTTACAGGACAAGCAGACGATGATTCATACTCAGTGGCGGGCGGCGTTGGCGCAATTGAATAAGTGGATAGGTAACGCCGGTCTTTTGGAAGAACTGGATACCAATTTCCCAGAGCTTGCCACCCCGCCGTCAAATCAACAACTTAAAAGCGCTGTCGAGCGCCACCCATGGTTGCTGGCCGCCAGGACCCGTGTCAATGCGGCTGAAAAAGGTGTAGACTACGCCAATGCTCAAAAATGGCCTGGGTGGTCATTGGATTTACAATATGGGCAACGGGGGGCGGAGCGGGCCGATTTGGGCTCTGCAATGATCAATATGGACTTGCCTTTATTTACCGGCAACCGTCAAAACCGCCAAGTCAAAGCCAGCCAGGCTGAACTTACCGCGACACAACGAAAAATGGATGACCAGCGTCGCCAGCTTTATGAGCAGCTGGACATTCAATGGTCGATTTACGATCAAGTGGATCAGCGGCTGAGTTTGTACGAAAATCAGGTGCTGTCCGAGGCAAAGCAAAATGCTGAAGCTGCGTTAAGCGCTTATCAGGCCGGTGTTATCGAATTCGGTATCGTGGTGCGAGCCAGACTGACAGAGCTGAATAGCGAACTGCAGTATTTAAAATTAAAAGTTGATAAAGCCAAAGCGCAGGTAGAGTTGTTGTACCTAAGCGGGAGTTAAACTATGGGAAGTGCGGATCCATTTGGTGGCGAGAAACCCACTATCGTCGATAGCCTGAAATGGTTGAAATACAAAATCGACCGTGGGCAGGCCAATCGGGCCGCCAGAAAAGGTCATTATACTCCACGGATCCAAATTCCGGCCGGTCAGTCACCACTTGGCGGTAAACCATCCATAATTCATACTAATACGCTGATTCAAGTTATTATCGCCGGCATAGTCGCTGCGATACCACTTACTTTTTATTTGCTACAAACCGATAACCCGGAAAAAACCGCAGTTTCAATGGGTGATGACGCCGTAGGGCTAGGTGTGCCGCAAACCTCGCAACGCCAAAACCTTGTAACTAATTCAATGTCGCAGCCATCCGCCGGGCGGGTGGGGGCAATCGGGACCGGTGCACCCAGTGAATCGCTCGCCGAGGTTATGGACGATACGGCGTTAGAGCACGCCGCAAAACACGCGCAACAAAATTACGTTTGTCCCATGCATCCAGAGATCATCAGCAACGATCCCAACGCCACCTGTCCCATTTGCGGCATGGACTTGGTACCGTTGGAAAGCGGCGGCGAAGCGGGAATCGTCAAGCTAACGCCCACTGTGATGAACTCCCTGGGCGTCAGGACGGCGAAAGCCAAGCGTCGCACCTTATATCGCCGCATAGACAGTGTGGGTTACATCAATGTGGATGAAAACAACATACGCACAATTAGCTTGCGTTCCGAGGGCTGGGTGGAGCGCTTAGTGGTGAAAACCAGCGGTGAGCGCGTTACCAAAGGGCAATTGCTCATGGAATTGTATGCGCCCGTACTGGTGAATGCGCAGGAAGAATACCTGCAGGCCATGCGCCACAATAATGAATTACTAATAAATGCCTCTCGCGATAGACTTATTGCTTTGGGCGTAGCCGAAGAACAAATCAGCAATTTGGAAGAAACCAAAGCGGTTGAGCCGCTGGTT
>JASFLF010000005.1:0-18996 GCA_050118235.1 Gammaproteobacteria bacterium
CATCATATTAATCAACCAGGTAATCAGCACAGGCATACCGATAGCGCTGCCAAGAATGATCGCCAATCGATGATTCTCCGGTTTGTTACCTAATTCCTGCAACCAAGCTTGTGCGTCATTAAGATTCATGTTCCGACCCGCCATATCACAAGCTCTATCAGAGTATTTACCGCCTTGTTGAGCCATATTTTTTAAAATTTCCGCTGAGTCCAGATCACCTAATAACGCCGCACTCCATGCCGCCCAAAATTTCACCTCTTCATTGCTGTCATCCATATACGCCAAACATTCGTCTAGCAAATCCACCCGGCCCAATTCACCTGCAGCTTTCAATGCTCGCGAACACACAATGGGATCGCTATGCCCTAAGAATTGATTTAGTACCTCTCCCATATCTTTTCGTAAGACAGCGCAAGCACCAATGCCGATACGCTGCACCATGGGTTCTTTGGACTGAACAAAACTTCTGATAAACGGCGCAATGTCTCTATCCTGTATCCAAGCAATACCCGAAATAGCCCCACGCGCCAATTCAACGGATCCGGCACCTATCTCTATCACTTTGTCTACCATGCTTTTTTTGCCGATGGAAAACGCTACTGCAGTACCGGTAAATACTTCGCCTGGCTCATCCCAGCGCAAATTTTCTTCCGCCGCTTGCCAGCCTATTTCGCCTGCCAGCCGAAGGCCGTCCAGGTGTGCTTCAATACGCTCGTCGACCTCCGCCACGTCTCGCGCGGTATAATTCGGAGAACGAATCCCTTGGTCGCGATATAGCCATAAAAAAGACGCGTCGATAACGTGTTCTTCGCAAATTTCAAGTGCAAATGTCGAATTACTCATTATCTATTCCAGTTTTCAAATTTTTTGTTTTTTGCTGCAAAATTTCGGATTAAGAAATATACAACACAGTTAGCACCACCACTAGCGGGATTCATAAAAGTGTGAATATTTCACATTTTTTTTTGCAAAGAGTTCTTTTATCATACATTATCTAAGGCATATTGTAATTTAAAAGAGGCATTTTACTTGAATAATAACAATCACTTAAGAGCATGCATTGTCAACCACCCGCTAACATCATCCAATAAAGTGAATTAATTAGTGTTACAGCTATTAAACAAAACACCTTTTGCACCGGCGATTTGTTTATTTCCCAATAAAGATGGTATTGATACTCTTTTCATCGTCGTTAGAGCGACATTCGAAATCGGCGAAGTATTACGCATAGCAAAGAACCAGCTTCCACCCCAGCAACAGGACGAATATTGGGGTGAGCCAGCCAAGAGCAGTGTGAAGTATGTATCTGATTACCATATAGGAAAACCCAGCACGGACGTTTGCCTCGTAGGTCATGCTTGGGCTCCCGCCGGACAAGCTGTTACAGACTTATATGTGTATTTGTTAGTTGCTGAGCAACAAAAAGCGCTTAGAGTATTCGGCAACCGCTTCTGGCAAAATGGTCAAATCAGTGCTCCGGAGCCGTTTCAAACCATGCCGCTCGTTTATGAGTACGCTTTTGGCGGGACACATGAGCTAAAAAGCGAAGCTGGCGAAACCAATATTCTTTTAGAGGAGCGAAACCCCGTGGGCCGAGGATTCAGAGGCGAGAGAAACGCACAAGAGTTGGAAGGCTTTCCACTTCCCAACATAGAGGATCCAGAGAATCTAATTCAAACACCCGACGATACGCCACCACCTGCCGGCTTCGGATTTTTAGCACCCACGTGGCTACCACGGCGGGAGTATGCCGGGACTTATGATGAACAATGGCAAAAAACCCGCGCTCCATATTTGCCAGATGACTTCAAGCCGCGGTATTTCAACAGTGCTCACCCCTCTTTAGTATTTGACCGATACTTACAAGGTGGTGAACCGATTAAACTGCGAAATGCATCGATCAACGGTGAAATGGATTTTCACATTCCGGCTTGTAAATTCAGCAATCGAGTCCGAGTAGCAAATCGAACGGAAGAGCCACCTTTAAACTTAGAAACAGTATTAATTGAACCGGACGACAACCGACTGTCTTTAGTGTGGCGAGCTGCCTTACCCTGCGACAAAGAAACGCTCAACATACATGAAGTGGAAGTCAATTTATTGGAAATCAAAATTTAGGAATCGATTCGTGTCCAGCGGTACAACTAAAGCATATATTTGTGGCATTGGCATGGTAACAGCTGTCGGAGATAATGCGGCAATGACAGCGGCATCTGTGCGCGCGGGAATTAATCGCTATCGAGAAAGCAACATAATCAATAAAAACCTTTCACCTATGAAACTGGCGCTGGTACCGGATAATATATTACCACCCCTAAATAAGCAATTAAGCTCAGCGGCTTATTTAACCGCTAAACAAAAACGTATGCTTTGTTTATCGCAATTGGCTATTGATGAGGCGTTATCCAACATTCCTTCAGAATTACACGCTCCTTTATACATTGCCGTTTCCGAACAACTGCCGGATCTACCTCCATCGATTCGCAAAGACTTTTTGGACCACTTGCATATTCAAACGAATTCCAAATTTGCCCCAGATTCAAGTATCATGTACACAACAGGTAGAGTCGGTGGTTTGATTGCTTTGGAAGCGGCAATGATTACACTGGCTCAAGATACCTACAACGTCGTAATAGTCGGTGGAGTTGACAGTTATTTAGATTTAATGTTGTTGGGAACTTTAGACAGGGATGACCGTGTCTCGGCAGATAACGTATTAAATGGTTTTACCCCAGGTGAAGGAGCAGGTTTCTTGATATTAGCAAACCAAGCTGCTGTAAACTCATTGGATCTACATCCAATGGCAACTGTATACTCACCAGCAATCACAACAGAACCCGGCCATCGATATAGCAGCCAACCCTTCAAAGGCGAAGGGTTGGCTCAAGCTTTTACATTGGCATTGGAGGATGCGGAAAGTCCGCCAGTAAAAACAATTTTTTCCAGTCTAAACGGTGAAAATTTTGGTGCGAAGGAATACGGTGTTGCAGTAACACGCAATCAGACACTACTGGACACTAATGTAAAATTAGAACACCCAGCGGATTGCTTCGGCGATATAGGTGCGGCATTTGCGCCGGTTTTGTTAGGAATATCAGCAATAGGAATGATGAAAAGTTACATAGAATCCCCAAGTCTAGTTTACACAGCATCTGAACAAGAGTATCGAGGCGCTGTTGTAGTCAACCTGACCACTTAATAGTGGACAAAGGAGCAAATCATGGCCGTTACGGTATTTGTCAATTCAAGAGGCGTCGTTCACAAAGGCAGTGGAGGGATGAGCATCGTATTTCCAGATGTATGTAAAACCCCGATTGGAAATGCCGTTGTCCCCATTCCCTACGCAAATGTCGGCAAGTCCTCAGACACTGTGCAAGGACCTAAAAATGTAAAAACAGACGGCAAAATGCCTATGTTCAAAGGCTCTAAATATTCCAAATCCAGTGGCGACGAACCAGGAACGGCCGGGGGCGTTGTTTCCGGCACTAATCGCAATGTCTGTGAATTTATGCTTTACTCTTTTGATGTGAAATTTGAAGGGAAAAACGCCTGTCGGTTGGGCGATCCCTTGTTCCACAACAAGAAAAACATAATGGGTTAATTAACAACAGGTGAATAAATATGACTGAGATTCTTGAACCAGTGCAACCACCAGTACCTCCCAAAGAACATGATTCCTCATGCCCATTTTGTTCCAAGGAGCCTCCTCCCAATCTGACATCAAAGATAGGCAAACACAACGACCCAAAAGAGCTGGAGAATAATCTGGCTGAGAATGGATACGCACGCGCTGATGTTTATTTTTACCATGAAGACTATGGTGAATACAGCAAAGAGCCACATCACTTGGTTCCCGGAAATGAGGCTCTGAAGGGACATGATATTGAAGCGTATTTGTCAACGGAAGCGGTAGGTACTTTTGTTGACTCTGACACGGGCTTTAACATAAATCACGCAAAAAACGGTCAATGGTTGCCTTCAATAACAGATGAAAATCGTATTTGTAAATGGGAAACCATAAAACAAACAGCTGGTGGAAAAACCATATATAAACGAATTCCAGCTGCCAGTGAAAAAGGCAAAAAACTCTGGAGCCAGCTATCCGAAGACGAGAAAGATCTCATTTCGTTCGCGATAATGAATAAAGAACACATGCAGTTTCACAAAGGTAATCATCGCAATAAAGGCAGCAAACCTGATGAATGCTATATTAAAGAGGTTCATCGCCTTCTGAATGGTCTATATGACTATGTGTTAGCGGCGGAATCCTTGTGCCCGGATGCAGAAACTGCTGGAGAAACTGTCGACCCTCCACCATACGGACTGAATGACCTGATCTATGCAGTTGCCTGCGGTCACATGAAATGGCATGTCAACGGCCCGGCGGAAAGTTGGTTTGTGTTTATTTCTCCTTTAGCCCGCCGATGTTATCAATATGCGATTGATGAAGGCAAGAAACCATGGGACGCGCCTCATCCTGGCCATCCCAATAGAGCATAAAATATAAGGACTTTGTAATGTACTACAAGCTTATACAAACACCTGTTATGGGTGGATTATACATGACTATCTCACCAAAATTAGGTCGAAAGATTCGCTGGTTGTCTGGCGCACGCCATCCAGTACCAATTAATACACCTATACGGATAGAGCTTAATGATGAGTATGGAACGGAAATAGCAGATATATTTGTAGATAATGTCCCTCTTATGTCTATCAATATGGTTGAGGCTATGCGTAATGCAGGTGTCGATAATATGGATGTTTACGAAGTACAACTTGTGGATGAAAAACGAAAACTAATCTTTGATAATTATGTTGCGGTACAAATTATTGGTAGAATTGCAGCGGCTGATATGGCAGCATCGGACGCATTCGACCCTGCAAACATAGGACATAGCATAGTTCAGTTTAGAGAACTAGTGCTTGACGAAGAAAAGATAAGAGATGCATTAATTTTTAGGCTGCATGAAGACCCTACGACTATCTTAATACATCAAACCGTCAAGAATGAATTAGAAAAGCTGGATTTAAAATACGTATCAATGATCCCACCAAACGAACATGCGATTCCAGAGCTGAAAGAGTAACGTCGCAATTACCATACGCTTATCATATTACGGTAAAGCCAGCACAAAATTTGTCCAAATAATTAGTTAGTGCCCGTCCATAAACGGTCTATTTTTCCAATCTCAGCGTCCCTTAATGGGCCTACTCTTGGTGCGCCGCTTTCTCAAATGCTCACATATTAGTATATGCTGCGCTTTTCGAAACCGGTGCGCCTTGATCTTGAAAAAATATCCTCGTTTATAGACGGGCTAGTTAGTCAACACTTTACTGCCTTTTATAGTAACGGTGCTTGCGGCTTTTACGTCTATTTTTCCTGATCCTTCAACAGAAATATTTTTACCTTTAATTGTAATATCGCCGTTTTTCTTCATTGAGATACTTGCCGCACCCGTTTTAAAAAGAATAGCGTCCCCTGCGACAACAGTTAATATTTTCCCTACATTCAAGGAGTCATCTTTACCGATATCGTGAGTTCGGTTTTTACCAATCGATACGGTTTCATTCTCGCCAACATCTTCCGTCCGATTTTTCCCTATTGATATTGTTTCGTTTTTACCAACACTCTCCGTGCGATCGTTCCCTATGGTTATGGTTTCATCGTGTTCGACGTTTTCCGTCCGATCATGCCCAACCTGCGTGGTTTCATCATTCTCGACCACATTATCCTGATTTTTTTCCGCATGAATGTAAACTTGTTCCTGACCTTTTAAATCTTCAAAACGAATTTCATTGAAATTAGAGTCTGTTCCGCCTTTCGAGCTGCGGCTTTTTATGCCACTCTGTGTTTTATTCGCTGGTAAATTGTACGGTGGCATTTGGTCGGCATTATAAACACGACCTGTAACGATAGGTTGGTCTGGATCCCCTTCCAAAAAGTCGACAATAACTTCTTGGCCAATCCGTGGGATATGAATCCCTCCCCACTTTTTACCGGCCCATACTTGTGATACCCGTACCCAGCAGGAACTGTTTTCATCCATTTTGCCATATCGATCCCAATGAAACTGCACCTTAATCCGGCCGTATTTATCGGTATAAATTTCCTCGCTGGACGGCCCTACCACCACGGCAGTTTGTGGGCCTTGCACGGTGGGCTTGGGTGTCAACCGGGCCGCGCGGTAATGTATTTGGCTGTCGACAGCGGTAAAATTGCACCAGAATGTTTCTTCCGCACCCGATGAGCCCGCACTTTCGTAACCCTCAGATCGTATTTCATAAGTCACAGATTCGATGAGGTATTCTTTATTTTGATCGGGTCTACCGAAATTAGTCAACTTGAATAAATTACCAACGCCTAATCCTCGGGTGTCCGCTCGACCCCGTGCGATGGCAAATTGTGTATGCAATTCCTGAATACGCAGTTGGGCGTAGTTGTCACCATCCGAATGCTTCACATAGTCGCCAGGGTAGTCATACACTTCATAATTAGCAATGGAATGACTTTGTATTATGGAAGAGGACGCTAACAAACTCGATTTTGGCTTTTCGAAATCGTAATCGTTTAACGCCACAATACCGGTTTGTGCTTCTTTGGTTATTATCCAATCCGATATATGATCCCTTTCTCGCTGCCCTTGCTGTTGAGGTGGGTAGTATGGGATTGCTTCATATCCGGGAAAAGTTTGATGGGCGCTAACTGAATCGGAGAGAACTAGGATATGTTTGCCGTCTTGATGTTTAAAATAATAGTAAATGCCCTCATGCTCCATCAGGCGGCTGACAAAATTGAAATCGGTTTCGCGATATTGCACGCAATACGTCCAGCTTTTATACGAGCCGGTTAAACTGTCTTCAAAATCCGTAAATCCCAGGTCCCGGAACACTTGTTTGATGATGTCCGGCACTTTCATTTCCTGAAAAATCCGGCAATCCGCTGTACGGGTTAAAAACCAGAACCAAGGCTTTAAAATCGCTTTGTACAATACATAATTCCCTTGGGTTCCAACCTGGCTGAATTGAGTAACCATGCCATTAAAGAAACGTTGGTTGCCATCGGGCAGTTTAAGCGTAACGGTAACACCTTGGCCTATGATGTCTTCAAAATTGATTTGATTGTTTTTGCTCAACAAATCCAATTCAAAATGAAACAAACGTCCCAGTCGCTCGGAGCCGGACATGTTGAGCAGTAAAAGATCTTCGCCTAGGGGCGTTGTTATCCCCAATGAACTAGTGGTTTTCATTTTTATTTATCCTTGAAGCTTCCGTTTATGGGTGCACGCTCAAGGCAGCAATTAGCCGCAAAAAATATTTCGATACCTTAGTTTTACTAGTGTCAGTAAACCTATCCAACTGTTGGATTTTACTATTGAACGAGAATACAGCAATGACAAAATGGAGGGAATTAAGTGTGAATATTCACACTTGACTTTCTTGGGGATTGACTGACCTATTCTTCCGGTTCTAACAAATATTTCAAAACAGCCTCGGCGTCCTTGGAGTAAACATAAAATCCATCCCAACTCTGACCGCAGTTCAAAATTACCGGTGTTACCTTCTCAAACTGCAAATTTCCAATAGAAACCGCTGCAATTTCTTTAATATCGTTTTCTTTTATGTATTTTTTCCATGCTTCGGTTTGGGATTTTTCAATCCGACATCCCTTGTCGGTAGCATCCCGCAAGTGCATTTGGAATTCATAATAATTCACTTCTTTCATATGAGCACGGCGCATAGTGACCTCTTTTTTCCTTTTTATTTCAACCAGTTATTTCGTTCTAAATGCACACTTTACTTACCAATACAAATCTCATACCCACATCAATCCAATATTTTAGTTAATGTAATCCTTATACGCTATTGTTTTATAAAATAATTTGAATATATCACATAATATTGTACAAATTTTAACACTTTTTTTAGCGATGTTTAAAACAAAACCTGCAAGATAAAATGATTAGGACTTTGAGTTTTTGGGTTCTGGAGTTACGTACTCTGGGTGGGATTGAAGAGCTGCTTTGCTAAGGCCCGGCCTGGCCAGAGCCTTAGCAATTATAGAATCTACTCAAACGAGTAGCTAAACTCGCTGTTATCTACACCGACGGCCACTTTGTGGATGGCTTTGCCCTCCATCATTCTGGTTAGAAACTCCTGACTAATCGCCGGTAGTAAGGTATTAGTGAGGATGGCGTCTATCATACGGCCACCGCTTTCCACTTCGGTACACCGCTTTCCAATGAGGTCCACCACAGCGTCATTATACGTAAAGGGAACGCCATGATTTTGTTGAATTCGTTTACCGATGCGCTCCAATTGCAGCCGGCTAATTTTAGCCAGAACTTCATCACTCAGCGGGTAAAAAGGAATGGTTACAATACGCCCTAACAGCGCGGCAGGAAATACCTTGAGCATGGGTTCGCGCAATGCCTTGGCGATGCCTTCGGGCTCCGGCATCAACTCCGGGTCCTTGCACATACTCATAATTAAGTCTGTACCTACGTTGGTGGTCAACAGAATCAGGGTATTCTTAAAATCGATCAAACGGCCTTCTCCGTCTTCCATAAAGCCTTTATCGAATACCTGGAAAAATATTTCATGCACATCGTGATGAGCTTTTTCCACTTCATCCAATAACACAACGCTGTAGGGTTTTCTGCGTACCGCTTCTGTCAGCACACCGCCTTCACCATATCCTACATAGCCGGGGGGCGCGCCTTTCAACGTGGAAACGGTATGCGCCTCCTGGAATTCACTCATATTGATAGTGATAATATTTTGTTCGCCGCCGTATAGAGCTTCAGCCAATGCTAATGCGGTTTCCGTTTTTCCAACACCCGATGGCCCTGCCAACATAAACACGCCGATGGGCTTTTTGGGATTATCCAGCTGCGCGCGCGAGGTTTGCACGCGTTTGGCGATCATTTCCAAGGCGTGGTCTTGGCCTATGATCCTTTTCCCCAGTGCATCGGCTAGATGCAATACGGCCGCCACTTCGTCTTTCACCATCCGGCCAACCGGTATTCCAGTCCAATCGGCCACCACTGATGCAACCGCTTGTTCGTCCACACTGGGTAAAATCAAAGGCCTTTCGCCTTGTAATTCCGCCAGCTGCTGCAGTAATGGCCGAAGCTGTTCAAATAAGGCGGCGCGGTCTTCTGGGGAGGGTGGCTTTTCAACATTTTTTTCCTCCTGCGCAGCCTCATCCGCAGCATCTTCCAACTCACTGTTGGTACCCTCTACCTTACCGATATCCCCTCGTAGTTTGGCCCGCAGATCCAAGATTTTCTCCACCAAATCTTTTTCGTTGTTCCAACGTTCTTCCAAGCCAGCCAATCGTTGTTGTTCAGCGGTGAGTTTCTCTTCAGCAGAGGTTTTACGTGAACCGATATCAATTCCGATCACGCTTTCCCGGGCGATAATTTCCAATTCAGTGTTCAACGCCTGAATCCGTTTTCTGGAGTCATCCACTTCGGCTGGTACCGCGTATTGGCTTATAGCCACCCGGGCACAGGCGGTATCCAACAAACTAACGGACTTGTCGGGCAACTGCCTGGCAGGAATGTAGCGATGCGACAACATGACGGATGCTTCCAATGCTTCGTCCAGAACTTGAACTTTATGATGTTTTTCCAATGTGGATGCAACACCACGCATCATCAATATGGCTTTTTCCTCGCTGGGCTCATCCACCTGGATCACTTGAAACCGCCGTGTCAATGCCGGGTCTTTTTCAATGTACTTCTTGTATTCGGACCAGGTTGTTGCCGCTATGGTTCTTAAAGTGCCTCGTGCCAACGCCGGTTTGAGAAGATTCGCAGCATCACTGGTGCCTGCAGCTCCGCCGGCGCCGATTAAGGTATGCGCTTCGTCAATGAACAAAATAATGGGCTTTTCCGAGGATTGCACTTCTTCGATGACCTGTTTCAAGCGATTCTCAAATTCCCCTTTCATGCTTGCACCGGCTTGCAACAGGCCAACATCCAGTGAGCGTAACGTCACGTCTCGCAATGGCGGCGGTACGTCGCCAATGACAATTTTTTGCGCAAAACCTTCGACTACCGCTGTTTTACCCACTCCAGCCTCACCGGTAAGAATAGGATTGTTTTGCCGGCGACGCATCAAAATATCGGCGATTTGACGAATCTCGTCGTCACGGCCGACGATGGGGTCCATACCACCTTTACGGGCCGCTTCAGTCATGTCCACGGTAAACTGACGCAACGCTTCTTGTTTGCCCATCTGTGCCGGCGCCATGGCGCCGGCGGCCTCACCCGGCACTGCGCCACCACCCACTTGAAAACCGTCTTTGGCGTGCATTTGTTCTTCCGGAGAACCCGCAACCACTTCGTCAAACCGGTCTGTCAACGTTTCCAATTTTATCTTCTCGAACTGTGACGAAATATTCAGCAATACATGTTTCAAGGACGGCGTTTTTAAAATGCCCACCACCAAATAACCACTGCGCACTTGCGGTTCGCCGAACATTAAGGTGGCGTACACCCAAGCTCTTTCCACGGCTTCTTCAACATGGGAAGACAAGTCTGAAATGGATGTGGAGCCCCGAGGCAGGCGGTCTAAGGCGTCGGTAAAGTCTTTCGCTAAACGTGCAGGATCAATATTAAACTGCTTTACGATTCGGTGTAGATCCGAGTCCTGGAGCTGTAGAATTTGATTAAACCAGTGATCAATTTCCACATAAGGATTACCGCGCATTTTACAAAACACTGTTGCACTTTCTATGGCTTTATATGCCAGACTGTTTAATTTTCCAAATAGTTTAACCCGACTGATCTCTGCCATTACTGGACTCCCTTTCTATAAAACATATTTAAGTTTGGATCTCTTATACTCGTGCGGATGGATTGATAATCAATGCATCTACGTCTTTTTCAATGGTTTTACTCCAGATTCGACTGGTCCAACCCAATTTGCCCGTTATACCCAGTTTAAGTGAAGGCATGTGCTCTTTCTTCATGACCAGTTTAACATCCCAGGCCAACTCGTCTCCTACATAATTACGCACGATGTCTTTAAGGCGTTTCATGCTTTCACCGCCAGGCAACATTTTAAGGTATTGCTCCCGGCTCAAAGGGCCTAACACAATTCGAAAATTTTGTTGGCACTCCCAAGCCTTACCGCCTAGCGCGGCATTTACACCGAGGGTGCAGGTTTCTCGGGTAATGCCTAGGAGCAGCCGGCACTCCTTGGGTAAAGCGATCCAATGACCTACAAATTGTTCAATATCGGTATGCATGTTAAGAAAATCGCCTATCAAGGCGCGCAAGCCCGCGGCGTTTTTGGTCTGCGCGGCAAGAATCCCGGAATAGTATAGTTTGATGCGATCTTGCAGCGAATCCTGGTTTCTAAATGCGGGCATTCCAATGCCGAACAGTGACCCCACGTATTTCGCAAACGAATCGCTGTCTGGGCGATCGTAACTGACGGTGGGTTGTGCATTGGCCCAAGCCCGGTAAAATAAACAAAGCATACGATGATGGAATACATCCGTGAATGCGGAAAACGTAGGGTCGTTGTGATTTACAATACGGCTGTGGGCGTACTCCGTAAGGTGCAGCGGTAAAGGTCCGTGGGGACCGTAGACACCAAAAAAATTCACACCCATCCTAGGCGGCAAGCCTTTCTCACCCAATTTGAAATACGCCAAATTGGAACTGGGAAAAGCCAATGAGGGCGGTTGGCCGAATCGGATAGGGTCGTCTTTGGGACGCAATGACTGGCCTACTTTTGGTTTTTCTTTATAAGCGCACTCCAGGCGGCGAACGGCTTGATAAAAGCCGTAAGCATAAGGATTGGATTTGATAGCGTTCAACAACGCTAACACGCTTTTTTGCAGTGATTGTAAAACCGCTAAAGGATGTGACGAAGTCCGATTCTGACCGGCCATCGCATGATCTCTCCGCGCTCAGTGGTTTTAATTACTGTCTCGGTAAAAGAATTAATCGATACATATTTAGCAAAAAATTCGTCCAATACAGCGCCCAATAAAAATACCCCTAGGCCCTCGAAAGCCGCTTCGTCCAGTGTAACGGTGATTTCCAGACCTCTGCCAAAGGTTATCGGTCCAGGAATCGGCACGCGTCTTGTTACGGACATAGTTGTTATGGACAATACGCCATCTATCTGTTTGCGAATATGTGCTTCGCTTAAATCGCCGTACAGGGATAGTAATTCGCGCAAAGCCGCAGCGCCCTTTTTTTCATCGTTATTGATCAGTGACAAATAATTCAACGAAAGATGGCTAATGATACGCCAAGCGTTGTCCTTTTCGGCGTACGAGGGCTTAGGGGCACTGGGCCCGGCAATGCATCGAACGCTTTCCACAGGCGCACTGGTCTCCATGGTAAAATCGGTCTTCCCTTTTCCGATAGCAACATGCAACGCCAAGTCCCTATTAGTACATAGCGTCTTTATGGCCAGTTGGCGCAAGTCGCTGCGGTAAGGCGCTTCATTGGCATCGACCAGGGAAATGTAGGTTTCACTGCCGATATAACTTGAACGAGTCCCTTTTCGTTTTTGTTTCTCTGACAATAAGCGCGGCACTCGATGCAATGTATAATAGGCGCGATTTTCTTCGTGTCTGACAGTTTCATTGGCGGCGTAGAACGGTAAAAACTCTTGCTCTTGTTCGGCACTGGTACCGATGCCAACAACGTCGGAAACACTATGCACTTCATAGTCAAGTGGCCGGGTACGATCGGGAACAATATGAAATTCCCAGTCTCTGTTGTTTAGATGGATACGATCCGCCCTTTTAGGAAACAAGTTAATGGCCGGACTACAATGCAAGGCAAAATTTTGTTCGCTGACCACTTCCTCTAGAGAACGGTTCAGTTGACTGAATACGATGAGGATCTCGATGTCTTTGTCTTCGCACCGGTGTAAAGTGGATTTAAGCCCTGTTAATTCAAAGAACATAAATCGCTGCGGGAACGCAAAATACTCATGTAATAACCGATAACCGTGAAAAGAGCGTGGACCGTAGGGTAATAACGCCTCTTCATCCTCGAAACCTTTGCGTTTAATACAGGTTTTGTCCAAAAGTTGGTGCCAATCATTATTATCTTTGGCTGGCCGCACCAAAACACCGAGCGAATTAGCAAAAAGTTGCTCATAAATACTCATAGGCAACTCATCGCTTCCGCGCAAATATACCGATAGATTATCTAATGCAAGTTTGTTGAATGTGGTTCCGGCTGTGGTTCGCAGACGCAATCGGATCGCTGATTTTGCATCTTTTAGACGTTTAGGCTCTAAAACGACACAGGAACTGGTATTTGTGACATATTCCGCTTTGATAATCTCCAACGGCCAAAGCGTTGTTGTCTGAGAGGTTCGATACTCGCAGACGGTTTGTTCGCCTTTACCCAACAAACTTCTCAGCACTGTATCTTTCGGAATATCGAAACCATCGGCTAAAGCGCTTTCCGCCAGATCCGGATTGAACTGCACTACCATCATGGAAGGCGTGGGATTCAAATAATGGGGATAAACAATATCCATTAAATGCTGAGTAAACTCAGGAAATTCAGCATCCACTTTGAGCTGCACCCGGGCGGCCAGAAAGCTGAAACTTTCTATTAAGCGCTCAACATAGGGATCAGCACATTCGAAAGTCTCTAAACCCAGCCGTCCCGCGATTTTGGGATATTCTTTCGCGAACTCTCCCCCCATCTCGCGGATATGCTGTAATTCCCGGTTATAGTAATACAGCAATCTAGGATCCATTATTGCCTCTTTGCATTGCCTTTTATCAATTACCCATAGTCAATCTTAGACGAGCGATCACGAGCGATCCGCCACTTTTACATCTCCGGTTTCCAGGTCCAGTTCGGTTTTAAGAAACACGCGCAGGGGAACCGGCTGGGCCCATAATTCACCCTCGATCTCAAATACAACGGAATTGCTACTCATCGCTTCTTGGTCGACTACCATTTTTACCATTAGCGTATTACGTAGAATCCTGGGTTCAAAATCGATTATGGCTTGCTTAACGGCTTGTTCTACGGCATCCACCTCGATATCACCAGTGGTAATCCCTGCAATGTCCGGCATTCCATAATTGACTACCGAATGGGTCGCCGCGGGATATCGATCCAAGTTTTGGCGCGCCTCAAGGTTACCGGTATTTAACAACCATCCCAGGTCCCGAATTACACTTTTTCGTAATTGTTGTATAGACAACACTCTTTGTGCCCGAGACTCGACCTGGCTCTCGGGATTATTATCGGTAAGCCTGTCCAGCAAGGATGGTTGTAATTTTTCTTTTTGGGTGAGTTCTGCCATTTTATGGATTACATGAGTGAAATACTAATTGTCGTCCACATTTTCCGCTGCGTCCATTTCCAGGCCGGTATTAAGTTTTACTTCCCTCACATCCATGATGGGATACTCACCGGTGTCTGTGGCGAACATGCGTTGGCCCAAACCAACAAACACATCCGATGCGCATTCCTCCCAGTCCGTTTTTTTACTGAGGCGGATTTTAACGTCTTCATTGTTTTGTGAATCCGGATACCGCGTTGGCACTAAACCCACGGTTTCGCCGCCGTTAGCCCAGGTAAAATACGCGGGCATCCACACTAAATCACGCAAATCTTCCGGGGCGTCGAATGTGATTGATTTGATTCTATGAAAAGGAATCCAAAAGTAGTTACCATTAACAATTGCCTCTAAGAACGGCCCTAAACGGGTATCAGCGTCGGCAATCCATTCAAACGCATTATCATCTATGGTGCCGGAGGTCATGGGAGCGGATTCGAAAGCTTGCGCTCTTAAATCTTGAGATTGAGCGTAATCACCTTCAGCGGTGAGTTTTAAGGCATTGATTATCAATGCGATCCATTGCTCAGGCTCACCAAAAATCAACGGCGCCCGGGAGCCTTTAAAAACTTGTTCGCGAAACGCTTCGCTTTGCAACGCTTGACGATACATTTGTACCATGGCCAAGGTACCTGCATCCATTTCACCAGCCACATTGAGCTGGGTCAAAGCGCGGTCCCATTGGCCTAGTACAGCTAATAACTGAAATAAAAAAATTCTATGTTTAACATTGGACGGGTCGTTACGGACTTGGTTCTGCAGGTGTTTTAAAGCTTCGTCGAGATTTTCGTTACGTAGATATTCTTCAGCTGATTCCATGGTCCCCTTCCCCTTATGAAATTTTAGTTATTATACAGTGCGGAAAAATAACCGCTACTAAAAAAGAAAAAGGCGCCCAGCGTAAGCTGGGCGCCTTTTTTTGGTTAGAGCCAGCTGAATTACGCAGGAGTGTTTGCTTCGATATCCCACGCGAATTCGATAGCACCTTCTTCGGCACCTTTGTCGCTTTGCGGAGTATAAGCCGTTTTGAACTTCGCAAAGTTTAAAGTGACGTTTTCAGTCAAACGGTCTTCGCCACCGCTGCCGCCAGTGCTTACAGAAGACACCAGCACTTTATCCATTTCGATGACGAGGTACTCAAGTTGTTCACCACCGGCTTTACGAACGGTTAAAGTCGCTTTGTCAAAATGCTGACCTGACGCACAAGCTTTCAGCAGGTTTGGAGATGATGCGTCGATGTATTTGGTGACGGAAATGTCTTGCACGTTCACTTTGCCGGCACCGCCGCCACCGCCTACATGGAAAGAACCGGATTGGGTCATGCCCCAGCTCCAAGCCAGTACGTCGATTTCTTCTGTGTGAACGCTATCTCTGGATTCACCTTTCACATCTTCGCCTTCGATTTTTAAGAACATGTCTACAGCCATCGCACTCTTCCTTCTGTTAGTTAGTTAATGGATTATTGATTTAATGATTGACATCTATTGTTTCACAACTCTGTATTAAACAATGTGTTTCACGTTTACTGCCTTACGTTTCACAATATTATTATAATCACTGCGAATTACAACGGAAAAAACAGAAAGTGTGAATATTACCAATTTCACTATTAACTATTACCATTAACCGCCTTTCGCTGACGGCAATTTAGATACAAGACGCAACGAAACCGTTAGACCTTCCAGTTGATAATGAGGTCTCAAGAAAAATTTGGCCGCATAGTATCCAGGTGCGCCTTCTATTTCTTCCAATTTCACCTCTGCTCCTGCAAGCGGTTTTCGGGCTTTGGTTTGCTCAGTGGAATTGGCCGGATCACCGTCGACGTATTGCATAATCCATTTCTGCAACCAGCGCTGCATTTCATCACGCTCTTTGAAAGAACCGATTTTGTCACGCACGATGCATTTCAAATAATGCGCGAACCGGCAACTGGCAAACAGATACGGTAGTCTTGCAGCCAATGCCGCATTGGCTGTGGCATCCGGGTCATCAAATTCGGCAGGTTTTTGCAGAGATTGGGCGCCGATAAACGCCGCCAAGTCGGTGTTCTTCTTGTGGATTAACGGCATAAACCCATTTTTTGCCAGTTCCGCTTCGCGACGGTCGCTAATGGCCACTTCCGTGGGGCATTTCATGTCTACGCCGCCATCATCGGTAGGAAAAGTGTGTGTGGGCAAGCCTTCCACTGCACCACCGGATTCTATGCCGCGAATACGGCTGCACCAACCAAATTCTTTGAATGCCCGGTTAATATTGACACCCATGGCGTAAGCCGAGTTAGCCCAGGCATACTTGCTGGAATCGGCACCTTCGGTGTCTTCTTCAAAGTCGAATTCTTCCACGGGTTCGGTTTTTGCGCCATACGGCAAGCGCGCTAAAAATCTTGGCATGGTGAGTCCGATGTAGCGTGAATCTTCCGACTCCCGTAACGAACGCCAACCTGCGTATTCCGGCGTAGTGAATATTTTTGTCAAATCTCTTGGATTACTGATTTCCTGCCAGTTATCCATCTGCATCACGTTGGGTGACGCAGCTGCGATAAACGGCGAATGTGAAGCGGCGGACACTTGTGCCATAGCACCCAACAACTCAACGTCTTGGGGCCCATGGTCAAAGTAATAATCGCCTATGATACAACCATAAGGTTCGCCACCGAATTGGCCATATTCTTCTTCATAATATTTTTTGAAGATAGGGCTTTGATCCCATGACGCGCCTTTGTATTTCTTGAGGGTTTTACCCAATTCTTTTTTGGAGATGTTAAACACTTTGACTTTCAACATCTCATCGGTTTCGGTGTTGTTTATTAAATAGTGCAATCCGCGCCACGTGCCTTCCAATTGCTGGAAATCGGGATTATGCAATATCAAGTTCACCTGTTCGGTTAGCTTGGCGTCAATCTCCGCAATAATGGAGTTGATCGTAGCGACAACATCGGTGGAAATAACGGTCGTCTCTTGCAACGCTTGTTCCGCTAACGTTCTTACCGCGCGCTCTACCGATTCTTTGGCGCGATCGGATTTGGGTCTAAATTCTTTACTTAACAGCTCGGTGAAGTCGTCGACACCAAGCTTTTCTTCGGCAGCGGCTTCGGGTGCCTGTGCTCCAGTTTCTGCTTCAGCCATTGTTCATTACTCCTTCGCTTCGGTTGATTCTTCAGATTCACCTTCACCCTTGGGCGCGGCCGCAAGAGCACCGAGTAATTCGGGATCATTGAGGGCTTTTTGAATCAGATCTTCAGCCCCGGCCTTACCATCCATATAGGTGACCAAGTTTGCCAACTGCGTTCTGGTCTCCAGGAGTTTATTGAGCGCGCCGACTTTTCTGGCGATCGCCGCAGGTGAAAAATCGTCCATGCTTTCAAATGTGATATCCACATTCATGTTCCCTTCACCGGTGAGTGTGTTGGGTACGCTAAATGCGACACGCGGCTTGGCCGCTTTTAAACGCTCATCAAAATTATCAACGTCGATTTCCAGAGCTTTACGTTCCTCCACACCCGGCAGAGGTTCAGTGGGATTGCCCGACAAATCCGCCATCACCCCCATAACAAAGGGTAGTTGAACCTTTTTTTCCGCGCCATACAATTCAACATCATATTCAATTTGTACGCGGGGGGCTCGGTTGCGAGCGATGAATTTTTGACTACTTGGCTTAGCCATTAGAACCCTCCTAACTATTATTTAAAAGTCAATGTTATCTATTGTGTTTATTGCTGCTGTCTACTGCTGTGTAGTGTATTACCGCTTGTTACACCCGTTTAACACTCTACTCTTCTTTTCCTTGTAGTAACTCCGCTTGTTTCAAGGCATCGGGAGCGATGTCTTTTAAAATTTCCATAAAATCTTTTCTCACTAGGCGTTTGGCACGTTGTAATAACATCGGTAATGGATGGGACGGCTCGTTTTGTTTGTAAAAATCACAAATTTTATCCAGCATCCTGATCACATCTTCCCGGCTTTGAATGGCTCCGCTGATGGGTGCCGCCGATTTACTGCCCACAGCCGCGCCAATTTCTTCCCCTTCCACGCCTTCTGCCTCCGTATCCACTACACCCCGCCGGCTCAGCTGTTCACCCAGCTCGTTACCGATGTGATGCAAGATTTTGTTTAACTCCGACAAATTAGGCGATTGTGCCGCCGATACTTTTTCCGTAAAAAATTTTTCAATCGCCGCGAGATTATCCCGGGCTTGTTTGACCGCCTCAAACGTGGCTTGTAGTTCAGCGACCTCCGCCTGCATGAATGCGGCGTCGATGACACCCAGTTCCGGTGTGGCCTCATCACTGGCAGCGGGTTGTAATAATCCCTTGGCAATATCGATATCGCGGATACTGAATTGGCCAATGCCCCGCGCCGCAACTACCGGCGCGGTTCTCACACTGCGCAGAACGCTCTCCGGGTCACTCAATGCCGAAACAGTATTGACTCTGAAGGTAGGATCGTTGTTATCATCGGGGTCCAACTGGGGGTGTACAGTGTCCCAATATCTCTCGACCAATCCCCGGATTAAGGACATGCCGTCATTAAAACCGGTAAATCCCTCGATATGTAGCGCGGCCCGGGTTAAATACACGGCCACCCGTAAATCTTTCGTTTTAGCGAATAACTCGGTGGCGGCCCGCTGCACATCACGCCAATTGGGCTCAGC
>JASFLF010000006.1:0-18361 GCA_050118235.1 Gammaproteobacteria bacterium
GCTACCGGCGCCTCCCACAACTTCATTGAATTGACGGATCATGCCGTGGGTTACATCGCTATTATTATTTTTATTTTAGCGTACGCCTTGGTCATGGCCGAGGAATTCACTCATTTGCGCAAATCAAAACCGGTAATCTTGGCCGCCGGTGTCATTTGGGGCATGATTGCCGCCGTGTACGCCAGTCACGGGATGCCCCATGCCGTTGAACAGGCCGCGCGCCATGACCTTTTGGAATACGCTGAACTCATGCTGTTTCTACTGGTGGCGATGACGTATATCAATTCCATGGAAGAGCGCCAAGTCTTCGATGCGTTGCGCTCCTGGTTGGTTCGCAAAGGATTCAGTTTCCGACAATTATTCTGGCTTACGGGATTTCTGGCATTTTTCATATCCCCCGTGGCGGACAACCTCACCACGGCGCTGCTGATGTGCGCCGTAGTGCTTGCGGTCGGTGGCGACAATACACGTTTTGTCAGCCTTTCCTGTATCAACATCGTGGTCGGCGCCAATGCCGGGGGAGCCTTCAGCCCCTTTGGAGACATCACCACGCTGATGGTTTGGCAAAAAGGCATGGTGGAATTTTGGGGATTTTTCTATTTGTTCTTACCGTCACTGGTTAACTTCGTCGTACCCGCCGCCATTATGCATTTTGCCATCCCCAAAGAAAATCCATCCACCCATGGGGAAGACGTACCCATGAAACGCGGCGCACGCCGGATCATTGCGTTGTTTCTACTCACCATCGTGACCGCCGTGAGTTTTCATAACTTTCTACATCTACCGCCGGTTATTGGCATGCTGACCGGCCTCGCTTATCTGCAGATTTTCGGCTACTTTCTCAAAAAAACCGCCCCAAGGGATGCGGAAACCGGGAACAGCATGGGCGAAGTCGTACCGTTCGATGTTTTCAACAAAATCGCGCGCGCCGAATGGGACACATTACTGTTTTTTTACGGTGTGGTTATGTGTGTGGGCGGTTTAGGTTTTATCGGTTATCTGGCCATGGCCTCTGACGTGATGTACACCCAATGGGGTGCCACATCGGCCAACGTAGCGGTTGGTGTGTTATCGGCCATTGTGGATAACATCCCGGTTATGTTTGCCGTATTAACCATGAACCCCGATATGCCAATCGGCCAATGGCTGCTGGTAACGCTAACGGCTGGAGTAGGCGGCAGCCTGCTATCCATCGGCTCCGCCGCCGGTGTCGCGTTAATGGGACAAGCCCGCGGTCAATACACATTTTTCAGCCACCTTAAATGGACTCCCGTGATAGCGCTGGGATATGCCGCCAGCGTGGTGTCCCATATGTGGATAAATTCCGCTATATTTTAATGCCATGGCATCATAGTTGAAATCCGCGCTCAACATAACGTTGGGCGAGTATTCTGTTTTTATCATCGCCATGGCAACTGCGTTCTCGCATTCGCGATTAATGCGACTCAGTTTCTCCGGTTTGCGATGCTTGGTTTTTTAGTGATTGGGATAATTTCTCCACCGCGGACTCTATGGCTTCCGCTTGCGCCAGCCATTGCCGGTGCTCCAAAGACAACTGCTCGTGCACGGCGTTGACGTAATCGACAAGAACCTCTGTGTTGCCGGCGGCCACAGCCCGTTGCACATCTGTGTGTTTTTCTCGCAGATGGCTGAGCACATCGGCGGTCCGGCCGTAACGCTCGGCATTACGCTCATCCTGATTCATTTCCTCGCGGCGGCTTGCCACCGTCGCTAACGCGGAACCCAGGATGCCCACTACCGCAAACGGCAACAGCTGTGGTTCAAAATAACCCAGAATACCGGCACCGCCCGAGCATAAAGCAAGAATTCCGGCGGCAACTGACCCCAGTTTCAGGGTCTTATCCATGGATTGACGATGTTGTCGCCCTCTTTGAGTGTAATAAGTTTGTTGTAGCGCCAATTGGTAGCGTCTGAACAGTTCCAGACTGAACAACAAAATATCAGGTTGTTTCTGATAAGACGTCGTGACCAGCCGAACCAGGCGATTAAAATATCCCAAACGCTCCGTCTCTGCCGCAGCACGCGCGCTCATCCAACGCGAAAGGAATCCGCCTCCATTGATTTGGTAAACCAGCATGGCCGCATAGGCGCCGGCAACCAGGGCCATACCTCCTAGAATCAGGGCAACTAGATCGTACTTAGCTATCGGTTCTCCCGTTGGATTGGAAGCATAGCCGGTCAAAACAGCGGCCGTCACCGTGGCGATGAAAATCGCCCAGGTAGCCCGCGAAGAGAGCTTTTTAAAGACTTTCTGATCGGAACCGGCCTGCGCATCTTTTTGCTCATAACGCCGTGCGGTTTCTGTCAATGTGGCATTGGCTAAAACCTCGGAAAACTGCGGCACGGATTCTTTAAAGAGATCGACAAAACGTGTCGGCACAATCCGATAGTCTTCCGAATCCTCTTCCCCAATGATATCCACGGCGGCTTGTATGAGCTTTTTAGCTTCATCGTCAGTAGTGTTTTTATTAGTTGTCATTCTGATCGACTCCGAACATGTATTTTAGGCCGAAGAACTGCGCACTGGCTTGCCCAACCAATTTGCATTGTGATGCTAATTGCAATTCCGTACAAGGGAAATTATTCACCCATATCGCTCCCACTCGTAGAAGCCAGCCCAGCTGGCGAAAAAACTCAAACAACTGCACCGTACCAAATCCAATCCACCCAGGCCCTGTAGGGCGGAAAAGCGCAGCGCCTTCCGCCGCACGGAAATCAAGCACAATACCACATGCCCAACTAGCACCGAATCCAAATGCACGGTGGTATATATTTTTCACGCTCAATCTTCTCAAACACAGAAGCGATTTGTTAACTCGGCACATTGATGTTTTACGTGAAACCATTAAACATACTCGACGCCCACGGCCTTTTTATATTGACCCATGGATAGTATTGACGAACCACATGCATCGCATTTGAGCTTTGCCTGACGGGGATACTCACTTTATTTACCCCATCAAGCAATGCTATGTGAGGGAAGTGGTTGTTTAGTCGTATTCGACGTTTCATCGCTATATTGAGTAGGGTGTATATGCTGAAAAACGGGCGAATAATCCGACAAATCGATAATCAAGTAGCAATCTTATTTGACAGTCGCCTATCTACAGGAGCAGTTCAGAATTAGCCTGTGATCGGTTATCATCGATCATCGACACAAAACTAATTTCGCAATTTGCTCGTTGAGTGAAAGCGTAACAACAAAAAGTTTTCATTCTATTAAAGCGATTGAACTGACTAATATGGCCAATTGCTGACATCGATTCTTCTTATACATAGGTACGCAATCGAGTACACAGCCGGCACCCGTAACGTCAAGCGAATTGAATATACCGTTCCCGGGATTCAATTATACTATTTAAGTTATTTCAGCAAGGGAGAGTAACATGCTGCCTCAATATATAGAATCAAAAGAAGACGCATTGACCTATTTGAAGAATAGAACAGATGATTCCGATAAAGTAGAATTTGTTACAATTGATTTTAAGGATACACATTTTGATTTTCCGGTAAATTTCTCAAAGATTAAATTTCGCGGAAACATCAACTTTTCAAATTCAGTTTTCGATTGTGATACAACTTTTGACGACGCAATTTTCCAGGAATTTGCATGTTTTGATAAAGTAACATTTAAATCTTCCGTTTCTTTTAATAGATGTTTCTTTAATTACGGTGCACGGTTCGTATTTGCATCCTTTCAGGATGTTAGTTTTTTTCAATCGAGATTTCAGCAATTCGCTGTATTCTGGCAAACGATTTTCAATAGTGACGCGGATTTTTCACAGTTTGTTGTTGATTTACCACCGAACCTTCCCTCTTCCATCGACAGTCAGACTAACTTCAGTTGGGCGATATTTAAAGGGAATGCTAGATTTTCCCTTGGCCAATTCTATACTCCCGTATATTTCTGGAGAACGATATTTACAGAAAATGTTTATTTAGACCAGTGTACTTTCGATAAAGAAGTGGTTGTTGGAGGCAAACCGACTGATGTACATTTTACAAAGGCAAAAGATATTGCTCCTAATGCCCTGCAAAAATTAAAGGAGCACCAACTGCTCACATCTGATTTGGAGAGGCAATTTGGTGAAAATTATCAATTTAACAGTATATATTCAACGGAACACCTAAATACTGAATTAGACGCTATTGATTCGTTAACTCAAAAAGACAAAAAGATAATTGTCGGGGAATGGGAAAATGGCCATCAAAGTATGTTTCAGGAAGGTAAAGTTGTTTCTTTTAGTGGAACTAAATTTAATGAATTAAGAAACTGTGTTTTTAATTATATAAATCTTAATAATGTTTATTGTGACAAATCAATTAAGGGGACAAATGAGGACAAAGAGTACTTTGTTTCAACAATAAAAGATAAATCGCACGACTTTTTTATATCATACGCGCATGAATTAAAGGATTTTGCACAGGAATTAGCACAGAAGTTAACTGAATATGGTCAGATTGTGTGGTTTGATGAAAATGACGTAAACATCAGTGACAGTCTGTATGACACAATAAAAAGAGGTTTAGAGAACTCATCGTACTTTATAATGATCTTGTCCTCGCATTATTTCAGGAAAAAGTGGACTCAGGAGGAATTTAATTTAGTGCGGCCATATACAAATAAAATAATACAAGTTTGGCATGATGTTACGGAAGATGAAGTGCGAAAATTCAGCCCTGATCTTGCGGATAGGGTAGCATTCGATATGCAAAATTTTAATTACAATATCGGGAACCTAGCACTGCAAATTGTTAAATCGATCTATAAACGGAAAGTTTAATATTAAAATCATACGAGGGAAATCATCAAGTTTGTACATTAGAAGTGAACAATAACGGTATTCGCCTGACAGCGATTATGTCGGGATATCGTAGAGGTATAGTTATGGATCACGTCGCGGGATTTGCTGCATAATGTTCAGCGTCGGTGCTTCGGTTGAGGTTTTTTCGCTTGCAGCGCAAGCTCCTACTGCGCCATTTTATTAAGTTCGTTTTCGATTGCCGTTGCCCATGCCACATTATCATTACGTTTCTCTCGCGCTTCCCGTATCAAGCGAAGATTGCGTGCCGTGGTTTCGGGCTCCCACTTCTCGCGCATGTTGGCCAGCGCATCGGCAAGTGCGGATGCGGCGGTGTCTTCGTCTTTGGCCAGCACGGCGAGTTCTAGTTTGGTGGCGTAGTCCCAATAGTCGGGTTTGCCCGCCTGGATGCGGCGCTCGGCGGCGTATCGTACCACCGGGATGATTTCCTGGCGGCGCGGATCGGGAGGGTCTTTTATTTCCATGAGGGTGACGGCATTGATGCCGGGATACGCATCACGCCAGTCGGCCTGGAAACCTTGTAAGTAGGCTTCAATCGCCTTGGTCAACAAGCCACGGGCAAGAAACTCGTCACCGGCTTTCACGGCCGACTCCCAACGGTCTTTGTATACGCGGCCGAGAATACCGTAGGTTTCGCTGCTGGGCCCTCGGTTACTTATAAGTTCGGTTAACACTTTTTCCGCTTCTTCGCCCTTACCGGCTCTATTTAACGCTAAACCCAGTTGCTCTTGTACCATCACCGTTGCCGCCAACGGCGGTGCCATCTTCTTTACCAGCTCAATCATGTCGTCCCATGCTTTCACAGCGCGATAAGACAGAAACAAGTCGATGACCACCGCGGCCTCGGCGTCTTTTATAATCCCTAGCTGTTTCTCTATAGTACGTACTGCGTCCACGCCTTCGTTTCTTGCAGTGGCGAGCTGTTTTTTCATTTCTTCCGAGTATTTCACCCGGTCGCGGAAAACGTCTGTTTTAAGACGCTGGATATCGGGAAAACCTTCCACCAGCTGAAATAAGGGGCTGTCTGGAATCGCTTTTCGCGCTTCTAACAGCCGCTCAACCAGCGCATTGGTGGTATTGGGAATATCAGCGGGCTTGCCATCGTCACCTATGCGATACGGTAGGGCGCGTAACGGCGCGACATCGAAAGGCAGCTGCCCCGTACCCTCCGCGAACATCAAAATGGTGCTATGCGGGCGTACCGCGTGACGCAATCCCAGTTCATAAAATACATTGGCGTTTGCGGTGGTTAAATCGCAGATGGCGAACTTGCAAAGTATGAGCCGTTCATACATGGGCTTGTGAATAATGCCGCCTGACATCTCCTCATCGGCCCGTATCGGATCCAGGTTAGCGGCTTCGATGGATGGCTTTATGAGTTGTTCATAAACCGCGTCAAAATCAATTAACCTGCCACTACTGGTCGGTTTCTTATCGAAGGGCATTAGCACAAAACATAAGGGTTGTGGCATGGTTTTTCTCCTCTACAATTTATCCTATGCACGTTGATAAATTGTTTTTATCAATACAGAAGACTGTATGAGCGCAGAAACTCACGATCTGTATACTATACTAAAGTTTAAATGCTTCAAGGATTTGTTTAATGCGGATGAAACGAACAAGCATTGTGAAACAGCAAAGGGAGATCAATAACAATGACGACACAAAATCTGATAGCGCAAACACACATCCGGCTGCGGGGGTACGAACAGCCTGACACACAATCTCAAATAGAAGGCTCATTGGAACCGGGAAAATACATCGTTAAGGAATACCGGCCAAACTTCCCCAATACCGATACCGACTATGCGTTGGTCTTGGCACCCGCCTTAGGAGCCGGTGACACCTGGATCTGCAGCCGCTGGAAGGATCAGCACTACGCACAGATCAGCGAATCCGCACCCATTCACACCGAACCCATGGATTTCACCAACGATCCCTTCGCCGTACCCGAAGAGGCGCTGGTGAGCCTGCTGCCTCAATTTTCGGATTACACTTACGATCTTGATGAGGCGCGCTATCCATTTCAACTGCCCGGCGTGCGCGTGCCGCAGGCTCCGCCCAAATACAATAATTGTTGCACGTTTGTGGAGGCGTTGCTGGTGGGAGCCTGGGCCAACGTACACAGCGGTTTTCAATGGAGCCCGGCAAGGCACGGGCAAATGATGATATTTTCCAGCGATGATTTTTACTCGCCGGTTACCGCGGTGGTTGAGTCGGAGATGGGTGTGGCCGTGGCAAATCCCGATACACCGCCCCACCCCTGGACCGTGATCCAAGGCTGGCGCCGGCAATGGCGCAACGGGCACACGTTTATCATCGTCGATCACCATGTGCCCACTGATCGTGTCTTAACCCTGGAGTCCAACAGCGCCTATAAACTCAACGGTGTCGGGTTCCGCGGCATAGGCAATCTTCGCGACACCAACGGTCGCCCGCCCAATAACTGGTGGGAACAAAACGATTTGTGGACATGGCAAAAAATTCTGGCTACGTACCAATACCGGCAGCAAGCCTGGTTGAAAGTAAATCACCGCGGTTGGAGTGGGTTGGCTTAATGTAATAAATCGCGCTCTATGGCTAGAGGCTTAACGTGCGCTACTGCCTTTACCCTTACCGACTCCCAGTTTGTAAAAATACACATTTTCATTGGTACGGTTAACGCCAATAAACACACCTTTCGAGGGAACATAACGCCAGCGGCCGTAGGTTCCCCATTTAGTGGCGGATGTAGGTGTAACCGTGTTACCGGGTGCCGGCGGAATTTTTTGCCATAGCGGGGGCGAAACGGACAGGTCCAATGTGTACACATAGACGCCGCCGTTCCATGCAACGATTTTTCCGCTTTCGGGATCATACGCCAGTCCGGGAACTCTTTTTTCTATCACAATATCTCCGACGGCTCCCAACGCGGATCTGTGAAGTATCCTTGCGTTTAAATCGTATACAAAAGCGTATCCTTTCCCTATCGCAACAAACTTTCTATTAACGGGATCCACTTCACCAACCAATCCATTGATTCCAGAATCACGACTCAGAACTTGCCAATTATCCTGAGCGGGATCGTAGCTAACCAGTTTGCCGTTGTCGTACACGAAAATCATTTTCGTGACAGGGTCGTATCCGGATGCCACGCCAATGGAGTTTACAATGGGAGCCCGTGATTTTTCCGACCACTTCAATGTATCCATGTTTAGTGTCAAGGTTTGCTGTGTTCCGCTACCGCTTTTCCAAAGGGAACCGCCAACCGCCCATAAAATATCGAGCCCCGGAATGTATTCCAGGCCGTCATAAGTGTGCCGGGACCCCGGGCTGCTATTTTCCGGATACCAACTGTGAGTGCCCTTCAGTTTTTTTGCAGGCCAGTAGGGATCATTCAGCCGCTTCCACGATAGTGTGTTCACGTTGAAAGCATAAACTTCGTTACCCCAGTAATCTCCATGCCCTCCACCCCATACAAGCAATGTTGCCCGCTTGGTGTCAAACGCCGCGCCGCTCCAGGCGGCCATGACATTTTTTACCCTGGAATCGAACGGATTTTTAGGAGCGACCTTTTGCATGTGGGAATCGGGCACCTCATACCAATTCCCTGGCTTCAGCGTGTCCAGCGGGTCACTAGACGCGGTAAAAGTGAAACCTAGTAGAAGACTTGATATTAACAGGCTTGCAAAATTACATTTCAATGCACAACTCCTTTATGCATGTGGATTTATGTATCATTGGGTGGAATGGAAGGACACGCCATCCAACCATAAAAATATTCAAACGAGTTCCACAATTTGAATTCCACTAGCAATAGACCCAAGATAATCCCGGCTGCAGTTTATCAGTTCCATCATCGGGCAGCCGCCCAAACAATAGCTGTACTTTCGACAACTCGAGCAACTGGCGTTGTTCGCGGCCCGGGTGGCCCGGTGGTTCGCGAGAAAGTGGCGGCCGAGTAATTTGTGAAGAAAAGGCACATTTGTGAAATAATGTGCCCTTCATATAATACGCTATGCCGCTGCAGTTTTTGCATTAGGTTGCTTGTTAGAAGGTGTTTTGGATTCGCTGCTCTCGGGTTTTTTTACTTCCGTTTTTGTTTCAGTTTTTGTGTCGGTTTTAGCTTTTGCTGGTTTGGTTTTTTCTCCGGCGTCTGCTTTAGTTTTGGTACCTTTTAAAATCGATACAGCTTGATCTTTGTTTTGGGCGAGAAAAAAAGAAATTTGGTCCAATTGTTCTTCACTGATTGCAACGCCGGCGGTTTCCAGCAGAACAAACAAATTTTCGGCTATTTCCAGTTGTTTGTCGTATTCTTCGGCCTCTTTTTTATCTGTATAAGTCATTTTTTGTATTCCGTTTCTCTCAACAATGTATTGGACGATTACCGCCATAGTGTGATTCCTCAGAAAAAGTTGTGTGGGTTTTAAATTATTGTGTGTTTTCCTAGTTGTCCTGTTCCCCAATTAGGGGAAAATGAACGCGGGCAATTCTACCGCATAATGTTTCGTTAAAAAACTCGCTTTTTGAAAACCGACAAGAGAAACAAAATTGAATCAGCTATAGAGGGAAATTGGCGCGCCCTAGAGGATTCGAACCTCTGACCTCAGCCTCCGGAGGGCTGCGCTCTATCCAGCTGAGCTAAGGGCGCGTGGTTGGAAACAACGTCTGCAGATTACATTACAACAGTGCGAGGAATTATAGAGCAAATTTTGTTTAAATGCTCTGGCAAATGCGGCTTGTATTTACGCTTCAGCCGCCGCGGGCTTTTGATTGATTGTGCTGATTTGCGCCACTGTGGCTTCAATCCAGTCTTCAGCCTGTTTGTTGATTTCATCGGCACTGCGGCCGTTGGTTTCGATGGGCTCGCCGATAACCACTTTAATGGTGCCGGGTTTTTTGAGCAATCCCCGCCGCGGCCAATATTCGCCGGCGTTATGCGCCACGGGCACTACCGGATAGCCGCTTTTTTCGGCGAGCACCGCACCGCCGATACCGTAGCGCTTGCGTTTACCGGGGGCCATGCGGGTTCCTTCGGGAAATATTACGATCCAACGGCCTTGTTCGAGTCGATGGATGCCTTGATCCACGATTTGCCGGATGGCTTTGCGGCCGGCTTTGCGGTCTATGCCCACAGAGCCTAACGACATTAATGCCCAACCGAAGAAGGGTACCCAAAACAGCTCGCGCTTTAACACCCACACTTGTGGCGGAAAAATTTGTTGCAAGGCAAGAGTCTCCCACGTGGATTGGTGTTTGGAGAAGATGATGGCGGCCCCGGCGGGAATGTTTTCCTGGCCTTGGACTTCATATTTCAGATTGCACATTACACGTAAAAGCCAAATCATGATGCTCGCCCAGTGGCGAAAATAACCGTAGCGAAGCACAAACGGCAACGGCAAAACCAATACGCCCGGGAGTACGTAAAACGGGATGGATATCATCATAATTCCGGTAAAAATGGCTGACCGTAACCAGATCATTTTTCGGCACCTGTCAGCAGATAATCCACGGCTTCGTTTAGGTCTTTAAAAACCGGGGTATTTTTTAACTCCGGTATTTGTGCGAGCTTTTCCACTGTGCGCTCGCCCTTGCCGGTTTTTACCAATATCGGTTGCGCACCTACGGCCAGCGCCGCTTCTAAGTCGCGCAAAGAGTCTCCGATAACAGGGGTGCGAAAAACATCCCCGTCGTAGTCCTGCAGAATTTGCCGCAACAAGCCCGGCTTGGGTTTACGGCAATCACAACTATCATCGGGCCCGTGGGGACAATAGTATATAGCATCTATGTTGCCGCCCACTTGAGCCAGTAGCTTTTCAAGTTTGATATGCATTTGCTTTAACGTGTCTTCGCTAAAATAACCCCGGGCGACACCTGATTGGTTGGTAGCCACCACCACGGTGTAACCTGCTTGATTTAAACGGGCGATGGCTTCCAGGCTGCCCGGCAGGGGGATGAACTCATCGAGTGTTTTTATGTATTCGTCGGAGTCGTAATTAATCACGCCGTCTCTGTCTAATATAACTAACTTCATTTTTCAATCACAAGATTGTTTATGAAAATTCACTCATTCCTTGAGAAGGCTTTTCGTGCGCACAGCGCACGCTACCACCAATTTCATTTCAGTCGCGAAATTCCGAAACCCGGATGCGGCCGTTGATCATTTTCGATTCGCGCAGATGCAGCTTTTCCATTTTATCCCAGAAAGCTTGTTTTAAATCGAACTCGGCGGCGATAGCGGTGCCTATCAACAAAATAAACAAGTCGGCGCATTCTTCGGCAAGTTGCTCTTTGCTTTTGCCTTTGCTCACGCAAGCGGATATTTCTCCCAGTTCTTCGGCCATTAACGCCACCCGGTAGGTCAGCTCTTCGCCGCCGGTGTTTTTGAAATCGTGTTTGTCGTGGAAGGTTTGGACTTCCTTGAGCATGTCGGTGTAGGAGTCTTTGTTTAGTGCCATATGCTGGTCCTCGGTTTTAACCATAGGGAGTTGGTCACCCCTGCAACCGCGACAAATCCGCAATGCCTAAAAACATTGCGCGCATTTGCGCCAACAATGCGAGACGGTTATTGCGCAGGGCTTCATCTTCCACCATCACCATCACATGATCGAAAAACTCGTCTACCGGCTGGCGAAGTTTCGCCAATGCTTTCATGACGGCTTCGTAGTCCAGGCATTCCAACAATGGTGTGATCTTGTAACCGATAGCCACCAGTTTTTCCGCCAGTGCTTCTTCCGCGGGCTCTTTAAACAGGTCCGCGTCCCACATAGGCGCCTCGGTGAATTTGGCTTGTTTTAATATGTTGGAGATGCGTTTGTTGGCGGCCGCCAGGCTTTCCGCTTCGGGCAGTTGCTGAAAGCTGGTGACTGCGCGCACGCGACGGTCGAAGTCATAAGGCTGGGTGGGAAGTACGGCCAATACCGCATCGAACACGTCCGGCGCGACGCCGCTGTCTTGATAGTACGCCCGCAGCCGGTCCATCATGAAATCGAACACTTGAGACAACACGTCGCCGGCCTTGGCCGGTTTGCCTTTGGGGGTCAGCCACACATTGGCTGGGAACTTTTCGCTGGCTTTTTGAATCAAGTCTTTTAAGTCCAGGCCCAGCTGGTTTTCGATAATAATACGTAGCATCCCCAGCGCGGCGCGGCGCAGCGCGAAGGGATCTTTGTTACCGGTGGGGTGTTCGCCGATGCCGAAGATGCCCACGATAGTGTCCAGCTTATCGGCGATGGCCAGGGCCTGGCCGGTGGTGGTCTCGGGCAGAGCGTCGCCGGCGAAGCGCGGCAGGTATTGTTCGTCCAGGGCTATCGCCACGTCCTCGGGCTCCTGATCGTGCTGGGCGTAATAGCATCCCATGATGCCTTGCAAGTTGGGGAATTCGCCCACCATATCGGTCATCAAATCGCATTTGCTCAACCAGGCGGCGCGTTCGGCGTGTTTGTTGCTCCCTTCCAACGCCGCGGCTATGTAACCGGCCAGTGAAGCAACGCGTTCGGATTTGTCGTATAAGGTGCCGAGTTTCTTTTGAAAAACCACATCGTTGAGTTTTTCCAGACGGGCATCGAGTTTTTGCTTGCGGTCCTGGTTCCAGAAAAAATCCGCATCGGCCAGGCGCGGCCTGATAACGCGTTCATTGCCTTCGCGCACTTTGGCAATGTCTTTGCTGTCGATGTTGCTTACCGTAATAAAGTGCGGCATCAGCATGCCGCTTTTGTCCAGCACGGGAAAGTATTTTTGGTTGGACTTCATGGTGGAGATCAGCGCTTCGGCGGGCACGTCCAAAAAACGCTTGTCGAATTTACCGGCTACTGCGATGGGCCACTCCACCATGGAGGTAACTTCGTCCAGCAAATCCTCATCCACCATGGCTTCGCCACCCAAGGCGCTGGCCGCCTCCAGTACCTGGCCACGCACGGCTTCACGACGGGCCAGGAAATCGGCGACCACATGACCTTCGGTTTCCAATAGCGGTGCGTACGCCTGGGGCTCGCCTAAATACATAGGTTGGGGATGATGAAAGCGGTGGCCATGGGTGGCCCGTCCGGCCTTGACCGATAAAATTTCGCAATTGACCACTTCGTCGCCAAATAACATGACCACCCAATGCACCGGGCGCACAAACTCCGCCTCTAGATCGCCCCAGCGCATGCGTTTGGGAATCGGCAACTGATCCAGTGCGTTCGTTACGATATCCGGCAGAAGCGCCGTGGTGGGCTGACCTTGCTGGGTAGTACGAAACACCAGCCACGCACCTTGCTCGGTTTTTAGAGTCTCCAGGTCTTCCACAACGACACCGCAGGAGCGGGCGAAACCTTCCGCCGCCGGTGTGGCACAGCCGTCTTCACCAAACGAAGCGGTGACCGCCGGACCGCGGCGCTCTACAGCTTTGTCTTCTTGCGCTTCTTGCAGCGCGGTAACCAATACCGCCAAGCGCCGTGGCGCCGCGAACAAGCTGACGTTTTCATAGGCCAACTCTTGTTTTTTAAGACCGGATTCTATGCCGGCGCCAAAGGCCTGAGATAATTTTTTCAGCGCTTTGGGTGGCAGCTCTTCGGTGCCGATTTCCACCAAAAAATCGCGCGTGCTCATGATTTCACTCCCTTCTGCTTTTTCTTCGCCCCTTTCTTTGCCGGTTCTTTTCCTTTTTCCTTATCCCCCGCCTTAGCTGTGACTTTCGCCATAGGAAAGCCCAACGCTTCGCGAGCGTCGTAATACGCTTGCGCCACGGCACGGGACAAAGCGCGTACCCGCAAAATATAACGCTGGCGCTCCGTCACCGAAATGGCGTGGCGGGCGTCCAGCAAGTTAAAATAATGCGAAGCTTTTAACACTTGCTCATAAGCCGGCAACGGCAAGCCCGCCTCGATCAGGATCTGGCTTTGCTGTTCGCACACATCGAATTGATGAAACAGGTTATCCACCGGTGCGTGCTCGAAATTGTAGGCCGACATTTCCACTTCGTTTTGGTGGAACACATCACCGTAGGTGATTTTACCCAGCGGTCCATCGGTCCAGGTGAGGTCAAACAGGCTTTCCACGCCTTGCAGGTACATGGCAATACGCTCCAAACCGTAAGTGATCTCGCCGGTCACCGGCTTGCAATCCAGGCCACCCACTTGCTGGAAATAAGTGAACTGGGTGACTTCCATACCGTTCAACCACACCTCCCAGCCCAGGCCCCAGGCGCCCAAGGTGGGTGATTCCCAATTGTCTTCCACAAAACGGATATCGTGCACTAATGGGTCAAAGCCCAGGGTGCGTAACGAGCCCAAATACAATTCCTGGATGTCCAGCGGCGAGGGTTTTATGACCACTTGAAACTGATAATAATGTTGCAGCCGGTTGGGATTTTCCCCATAGCGGCCGTCGGTAGGGCGGCGCGAAGGTTGCACATAAGCCGCGCTCCAGGGCTCGGGACCGATGGCGCGCAAGAAGGTCGCCGGATGAAAGGTGCCAGCACCCACTTCCATATCCAGAGGTTGCAAAATGACACAACCTTGTTGCGCCCAATAATCTTGCAGGGCCAAAATCAGCCCTTGAAAGGTGGTGACATCGAATTTTTTCGAAGACATGTGGTAGCCTGTGGTTATTATCGGTTTAATTTGATGGTTGAAACCCAAAGGGCGCTAAGTATAACCGAAAATGTGTAAATTGAGGGCCACTGGGACCGATATTGGAGGTAAGTCCATTTTTTTGATCATTTTTGATAGGTAAACTTAAGTGTTTGTATATACTTAAGTTATCCAAATAAGCGTGAGGCCAGCATGGGTCAGGAAATTACCGGCGTTCATTTTTCAAAAGACGATTTCACGCGCTTTCACAGCCGGTTGTGCGAAGAAACGGAGCTATTGAAGCGGTTTTTTCTTGATAACCGCTTTGCCGATACCCAAACCGTGAGCGGATTCGAACTGGAAGCCTGGCTCATGGATCAGCGGTTTTATCCCAGTCCGCAAAACACCGAGTTTATCCGGCAGTTCGCCAGCCCGTTGGTATCGCCGGAATTGGCCAGTTTCAATGTGGAATTCAATTATACCCCGCAGGTATTAAGCGGCCCTGGGTTGAGTCTATTACACACCGAAATGCAGCAACTGTGGGACAGAGGTAATCACACCGCTCACGCCATGGATTGCCATTTGGCCATGATCGGCATATTGCCCACCGTGCGCCAGAGCGACTTGAGCATGGCGCACATCTCCGCCATGAAACGCTATGCAGCGCTCAACGAGCAAGTGCTGCGATTGCGCGACGGCAAGCCTTTGCGACTCAATATCCACGGCGTGGATGTGTTGCACGCCGAGCACAACGACGTCATGTTGGAATCGGCCACCACCTCGTTTCAAATCCATTTGCAAGTACCTTTGGAAAATGCCATGCGGGCGTATAATGCCTCCATTATCCTCTCCGCCCCCTTGGTGGCGGTCTCCGCCAACTCGCCGTTTTTGTTCGGCAAGGATTTATGGGCCGAAACCCGCATTCCGTTATTCGAACAATCCGTGGAAGTGGGCGGTTACGGCGGCGTGGCCCATGGACCGTTGCGGCGGGTGACGTTTGGCTCCGGCTATGCACGTAAATCCATGTTGGAAGTGTTCATGGAAAACCTGGACCATTATCCGGTTTTACTTCCCGAGTTAATTGACGAGCCGCTGGAGAAATTTGCCAATTTGCGCCTGCACAACGGCACATTGTGGCGCTGGAACAGGCCCTTAATCGGCATAGACAACGGCAAACACCACTTGCGCATCGAGCACCGCGTGGTACCGGCCGGACCGAGTATAATAGACTCCATTGCCAACGCCGCTTTATATTATGGTTTGGTGAATTTTTACACCCACTGCGAAATCGCACCGGAAGTGCAATTGCCGTTTGAGATTGCGCGGGATAATTTTTATCATGCGGCTCAACACGGCTTGGATGCATCGCTGGTCTGGGCCGATGGCAAAAAGCACCCTGTGCGACACTTGGTGCTGGATAAGATGCTACCCTTGGCCTATGGTGGTCTGGCCGACTTGGGCATTGATAAGTCCGACGCCGACCGATACCTTGGCATTATCGAGTCCCGGGTGAAGAACAACTGTAACGGCGCCGCCTGGCAACGGGCATTTGTGGCCAAACATGGCACGGATATGCGGGCATTGATCGAAGCCTATGTAGAGCGGCAAAATAGCGGCGCGCCGGTGCATGAGTGGGGTTTGTGATTTTTGTATTTTTCACTACGAAGAGCACGAAGAGTGAGAAATGTCCACGCAGGGCGTGGGAACGAGCGTATGCCGCGAACCAGCGTAGGGTGGGCACCGCCCACCAAAAGTGCTAGATTACACATCGCAAGGTGGGCGGTGCCCACCCTACATACTCCGTGTTCTTCGTGGTAAACAAATTATTGTATAAAACATGCTAAACATTATCGACCAACTGCCATCGAACTTACTCAGTTGCCAGGCAACCGAGCTGTATGATTTATTGCCCGGCCCAACAATCATACATCTGCCCGGTAAGCGCCCGGAACCGTTATTCGTGTCGGTGTTGTTACACGGCAATGAAACCACGGGGTTTGTGGCGATTCAGGAGTTGTTAAAAAAATACCAGCAGCAATCCTTACCAAGGTCGCTGTCCATATTCATTGGCAATGTTAACGCCGCCCGCTTTGGCAAACGCCGCTTGGACAATCAAGTGGACTATAACCGCGTTTGGCCGCATCCGGGGTTCAATCACGACTCACTGGAAAGCAAAATGATGCAGCAAGTGGTGGATGAAATGCGCCAGCGCAAGGTGTTTGTGAGCATCGATATCCATAACAACACCGGTCTTAACCCCCATTACGGCTGCGTCAACCAACTGGATCATAAGTTTTTTCACTTAGCGACATTATTCAGTCGCACGGTGGTTTATTTTATCCGGCCCCAAGGGGTGCAGTCCCAGGCCATGGCCCAGTTGTGTCCGGCGGTGACGGTGGAGTGCGGCCAGCCATCGAATTACAGCGGTGTGACGCATGCCTTGCAATACATCGAGTCCTGCCTGAATCTGGCCGCGCTGCCCACCCATCCCGTGGCCAAACACGATATGGATTTGTTTCACACTGTGGCGACGGTGAAAGTGCGCCACGATGTGCATTTCAGTTTTCACGACCAACACGCGGATTTATTGTTTCCCCCTGATTTGGATCAGCTCAATTTTAATGAACTGCACACCGGCACCAGTTTCGGCAAAGTGCATGTCAGCGAGTCCCCGTTTTGCGTCGCCAATGAAGACGGCGAAGAAGTGAAAGATCAGTATTTCACCGTGGACAATGGCTTGGTGAAAACCATATGCCCGGTCATGCCCTCCATGCTTACCACCCAGGAGGAAATCATTCGTAACGACTGCTTGTGTTATTTGATGGAGCGGTATCCGCTTTAAGCGAGATTTTTTAACGCCGTGCATTTGACGCCGCGTAGTGGTTTTCAAATGGCTGAATTACCCAAGCCTAACGTTGCAATTAACGGTAGTAATCCAATCTGACAAAATTTTCTCCATTTTTTAAGAATATCGCCGTATTCAATTGAACTGTTATGGGATATTCTTATAAGGCTTGAATAATTCTAATTAATACCATGGAGGAAAAAATGAACGATCCCAATCCCTATCAAACACCTTCAGCCAACGTTGTAAAAAACGCGCCGGCAGGGGCGGCGGGTGGTAGTCTGCAAGGTGGAATAAGCGGGCAGTATGACTTTAACATCGGCGATATTATCAGTGAAGCCTGGAACAAAACCAGCGGCATGAAAGGCCCGTTCTGGGGAGCGGCAATCATTATAACGTTAATTATTTTCGTAGTAGCCATTGCGCTTACATTTGCCCTTGGTGCCCCTAGGGGCGAACCAAATGTATTACCCCAGATTATCATTCAATTGGTAGTAACCGCCGTCGCCTATCCACTGATAGCAGGAATAATCATGATGGGGATACGCCGCAGCGTGGATTTGCCCATTTCATTCAACCTGGCGTTTAGTTATTTCGGTTTTGCCGGCACCATCATTGTGGCGGGGATTCTGATAACGATATTGACCATGATCGGTTATTTGCTTTTATTGCTGCCGGGTCTTTACCTGGCTTTAGGTTATATGCTGGCTATCCCTTTAATTGTTGAAAAAAAGCTTGGCGCCTGGCAGGCGATGGAAGCCTCACGTCGAGCGATCACTCACCATTGGTTTAAAGCATTTTTCCTAATGCTCTTAATGGGACTGATTGTCGCTGTCAGCGCAATTCCTTTGGGTTTAGGTCTTATCTGGACGTATCCCATGATGGTCAACGTTATGGGAATCCTGTATCGGGATATTTTCGGCGTGGAAGAGGCGCGAGCCGCTTGACCACACCATAAAAAACGCTACACCGAACGTCGGGCAATGCCCGACGTTTTTATTTTGATTACCCTTGCCTTGGTATTTTTCTATCGAATCTCGCTTAAACTCTGCGTTAATATTCTAATGCCTTCATCGCGCACGAAAGTGAGAAATGCTTGGGTTACTGGTGAGAGTTCTCTTTGTTTTGGATAAACTAAA
>JASFLF010000007.1:0-17744 GCA_050118235.1 Gammaproteobacteria bacterium
GGGCGGCCTTTTTCCGGCTGCGATTCGTTGTGCGACACGTTGTTTAATATCCAAACGGATTTGTTCGGCTATTTTTTTGCCATCAATAAGGATTGCTGTCATGGTCTGGTTGGTTGTAAGGATTGATCGTTAATAATGAGAAGTGAATTATTATAATGTGGAGATATGTTCGCACGCCAGCGATGATAAACCAAGCCGGGCGAACCTACTCTTGCCAAATGGGGCTAATCTCCGTAAACTTCACGCCTCTCAGGCTGGGTGACTTATAAATGGTGATCCGGGAGCGCGGCGTTTTTAGCAATGTTTTTTTGGAAAGGTTTTTGTAGCAAGGTATAATTACCGGCAATCGGGGTATAGCGCAGTCTGGTAGCGCGCCTGCTTTGGGAGCAGGATGTCGGGAGTTCGAATCTCTCTACCCCGACCAATTCTCGCGCCGGCAAGGCCTTTTTTCGGGAATTGTCCGCCAAAATAAAAACAGCTGCAAACGATCACATCGGTTTGACTTGCGCCCGTAGCTCATCCGGATAGAGCATCGGCCTTCTAAGCCGAGGGTAGCAGGTTCGAGTCCTGCCGGGCGCGCCACAATCCAGCCTCAATGGGTTTGCTTTTATTTGTATTTAGGGTGCTATTTTTCCGGTTGGCTGCATAAATAGTACACTTATTGAAGAGTCTACGGTATTATTTGACGATCTTTTGTACCTATGGTGGACGTAGCTCAGTTGGTAGAGCCCCGGATTGTGATTCCGGTCGTCGTGGGTTCGAGTCCCATCGTCCACCCCATACTTTAGGTTGCATGTTGTTGGTATTTTTTATAAAGCCCTCCTGGAGGGCTTTATTATTTTAATCGTTGCCGTAACGCATGATTTGGTGTGGATTATTTGTCATGAAATGTTTGTAGAACAATGTTTGTAGAGAATGATTTGACGCGCTAAGCGCCTTGAAATGCTATACTTTTTGACCCAATGCGAAAGTGGCGGAATTGGTAGACGCGCTGGATTTAGGTTCCAGTGGGGCAACCCGTGAGAGTTCGAGTCTCTCCTTTCGCACCACTCTGTGATACCCCAACAACTGACTAAATAGGATTAGCTTACTAATTTGTAACATCCACGATGGAGACAGGAATACAATGCAAGTTTCAGTAGAGACCACCAGCGGATTAGAACGCCGCATGACGGTTGAAGTCCCCAAAGAAAAAATCGATCAAGAAGTGCGTTCCCGCCTAAAGTCGTTGGCCAATAGAGCCAAACTCGATGGCTTTCGTCCCGGGAAAGTGCCTATGAAAGTGATCGAGAAGCGCTACGGCGGCCAAGTGCAACAAGAAGTTTTGGGCGAGGTCATGCAGTCGAGTTTCTACGAAGCGATTTCGCAGGAAAAACTCATTCCTGCCGGACAGCCTCACATCGAACCCAAAGCGATGGCTGACGATGCCAAGGACCTGGAATTTACCGCCACCTTCGAGGTGTATCCGGAAATTTCCCTGGCTGAGATGAGCCAGCTTATTATCGAAAAACCGGTTGTGGAAATCACCGAGCAAGACATCGATAATATGGTGGAAACCATCCGCAAACAGCAATCCAGTTTCCAAACCGCGGAGAAAAAATCCGAGCATGGTGATAGAGTGATCATCGACTTTGAAGGGAAATTGGGTGACGAACATTTTGAAGGCGGAAAAGCACAAGAGTATCCCATTGTACTAGGGACTAACCGCATGATTCCCGGATTCGAAGATCAATTAGTGGGGGTCGAAGCGGGGCAGGAGACAACTTTAAAGGTGACGTTCCCCGAAGAATATCATGCTCCCAATCTGGCCGGTAAAGACGCGACTTTTGATATTAAGGTTCACCGTGTTGAGCAACCTGAACTGCCGGAGTTAAACGACGAATTTGCGGCCAATATGGGAGTAAAAGATGGCGGCTTGCAGGCATTTCGCGATCAAGTTAAGGAAAATATGCAACGGGAGCTTAATAACACCATTAAAAATCAGCTTAAGCAGCAAGTAATGGACGGATTATTGCAGCATAATCAATTTGATTTGCCTAGGGCGTTAGTGGATAGCGAAATACAAGGATTGGTGGCGCAACGTCAACAAACCATGGGGCAGCAAACGGTCGATGTGGATCCGTCGGTTTTTGAAGATCAAGCCAGACGGCGGGTGGCGTTAGGTCTCATTTTATCTGAAATCATCAAACAGAATGATATTAAGGTATCGCCCGCGAAATTGCGTGAAATGGTAGAAGGCATTGCCGCCTCGTATGAAACGCCTGAGGAAGTCATCAAGTATTATTATGGCAACAAACAGCGTATGAATGAGATTGAAAATTATGCGTTGGAAGAAGAAGTGGTGGATTGGGTATTGAGCCAGGCCAGTGTCACGGAAAAAAGTGCCACTTTTGATGAAATAATGAATCCAAAAGCCGCTTAGAATAAATAAATGGTCTATAGTTAGAGCGAAACCATCTGATTCAATAGGTGAAACAACATATGAGTTATTCCAAAGAAATTACGGCATTGAACTTGGTTCCCATGGTGGTCGAACAATCCGCCCGCGGCGAGCGTGCATATGATATTTATTCTCGATTGTTAAAAGAACGCGTGGTGTTTTTGGTAGGTCCAGTGGATGATAATACTGCGAACATTATTGTCGCTCAATTGTTGTTTTTGGAATCGGAAAATCCGGATAAAGACATTAGTTTTTATATCAACTCTCCGGGTGGTTCGGTCACCGCCGGGATGGCGATATACGACACCATGCAATTCATAAATTGTGATGTGAGTACCATGGTGATCGGTCAGGCTGCCAGTATGGGAGCGCTTTTGTTGTGTGGCGGTGCCAAGGACAAGCGTTATAGTTTACCGCATTCCAGAGTTATGATTCACCAACCGTTGGGCGGAGTGCAGGGACAAGCCACGGATATCGAAATTCATGCCAAAGAGATTTTACACACCCGGGAACGCCTTAACAAAATACTAGCGGATCATACCGGGCAACCTATTGAAAAGATTGCTGTTGATACAGACAGGGATAATTTTATGAGCGCCGATGCATCAGTAGAATACGGATTAATCGACAAGGTATTACACAGTAGAACAGGGATCAGCGGCCAATAATAAAGTTTAAGTTATTGATTAGTAAAAATATTGTAAATGGTTGTTGCTATCTATTCACAATTAAAGTTAAAGTAGAGTTTGAAGCTAGACGATATCTATTTTAACATCGCAGGGAATAAATATTAGTAAAACCCTGCAATTTCTAAGTATACGAGGTCGGGTATGCCAGATGATAAGCACAACAAGGGTGATGATAGCGGAAAACTGCTTTATTGCTCTTTTTGCGGCAAAAGTCAGCACGAAGTTCGAAAACTAATTGCTGGTCCTTCAGTATTTGTGTGTGACGAATGTGTCGAGTTATGCAACGATATTATTCGCGAAGAGGTAGAAGATAAATCTGCCAATCTGGGTGGCAGCAAGCTCCCGACACCACACGAAATCAACAAAATTCTCGACGAATATGTCATCGGCCAGCCACGAGCCAAAAAAATCCTCTCTGTCGCCGTATACAACCATTACAAGCGGTTGGAAGCCGGGCAGAAAAAAGACGAAGTCGAGTTAGCCAAAAGCAACATCCTTCTAATTGGCCCCACGGGTAGCGGAAAAACCTTACTGGCTGAAACCTTGGCGCGTTTGCTCAACGTACCGTTCACAATCGCAGACGCCACGACGCTAACCGAAGCCGGGTATGTGGGTGAGGATGTTGAAAACATAATTCAAAAACTGCTCCAAAAATGTGACTACGATGTCGAAAAAGCGCAAACAGGCATCGTGTATATTGATGAAATTGATAAGATTTCCCGCAAATCCGATAATCCTTCGATCACTCGGGATGTCTCCGGTGAAGGTGTGCAACAAGCCTTATTGAAATTGATTGAAGGCACTATCGCGTCGGTTCCACCGCAAGGCGGGCGCAAGCACCCGCAACAGGAATTTTTGCAGGTAAATACCGGCAACATTCTCTTTATATGTGGTGGTGCGTTTGACGGCCTGGAGAAGATCATCCGGGATCGCTCGGAGAAAAGCGGCATAGGTTTCTCCGCCCAGGTGCAAAGCAAAGAACACAAGAAGACCATTGGGGAAGTATTAGAAGCCGTGGCGCCGGAAGATCTCACCAAATACGGCTTGATTCCGGAGTTTGTAGGCCGTCTTCCCGTTATTGCCACCTTGAAAGAATTGGACGAAGACGCTTTAGTTCGGATTTTGACCGAACCCAAAAACGCGATCACAAAACAGTATGGCAAGTTGTTTGAGATGGAAAATTGCGAACTGGAGTTTCGCCCTGAAGCGCTATACGCCGTTGCCCGTAAAGCAATGGAGCGCAAAACCGGCGCACGCGGTTTGCGTTCTATCTTGGAACACGTTCTATTAGATACAATGTATGACCTCCCATCAATGGAAGCCTTAAGCAAGGTTATAATCGATGAAGATGTCATAGAGACTAAATCCAAACCGCTATTGATGTTTGAGGGCGGTGAACAAAGTCGAGCGGCATCTGATTAATCAGATGCCGTAAATCTTTGTATATTTAGAGCCTTAGCCCATCGCCTTCAGCATCGCGGACGTGCTGATCATTTGGCATCACTTCTGTGTCCCCTTGAAGTCCTGTGTAAGCGTCCGCACATTTTAATCTACACCTTATTAGTCCGCCTGCAAGGCTAACCGTTTTTAGAGGGGCAATAGCATGTCTGAGCAAGACAAACTTTCCGACGTAATCAACGACCAATTGCAAGTAATGCCGGTACTTCCGCTTCGGGATGTAGTGGTTTATCCCTTCATGGTGATTCCTTTATTCGTCGGGCGGGAAAAGTCCATTCAAGCGCTGGAAAAAGCCATGGACGAAAACAAACAGATTTTATTGGTTGCGCAAAAAAACGCTTCCCAGGACGAACCTGAAATAGAGGACTTGTACCGTATTGGTACCATTGCCAATATTTTGCAATTACTCAAATTACCCGACGGCACTATCAAAGTATTGGTCGAAGGCAGCGAGCGCGCAAAGATTATTAACTTCATGGGTACTGAGGAATATTTCAACGCCCAGATTTCCACCGTGGAAACCGCTCTCGCCAGCGAAGAAGATCGTGAATCCGAAGTGTTGATGCGTTCGGTGATGACTCAATTTGATCAATACGTCAAATTGAGCAAAAAAGTGCCTCCGGAAATTCTCTCTTCATTGTCCAGCATTGATGAGCCGGGACGTCTGGCTGATACCATTGCGGCGCACATGTCGTTAAAAATCGACGAGAAACAAAAAATTCTCGAAATGATTGATTTGCATGAGCGCTTGGAGCATCTCATTGGTTTGATGGAAGCGGAAATCGATTTGTTGCAAGTGGAAAAACGCATCCGTGGTCGCGTTAAACGGCAGATGGAAAAAAGCCAGCGCGAATACTATCTCAACGAACAAATGAAAGCCATTCAAAAAGAGTTGGGTGACTTGGACGAAGGTCACAACGAGTTGGATGAGCTCACCAAAAAAATCGAAAAAGCCGGTATGTCCAAAGAGGCCCGCGAAAAAGCGGAAACCGAACTTAACAAATTGCGCATGATGTCACCAATGTCAGCGGAAGCCACTGTGGTGCGCAATTATATTGACTGGCTGGTCAATGTGCCTTGGAAAAAACGCTCCAAAGTGAGACATCACTTGGGTGAAGCCGAAGAGGTATTGGAAACCGATCACTATGGACTTGAGAAAGTCAAAGAACGTATTTTAGAATATTTGGCAGTGCAGCAGCGCGCCAAGAAAGTAAAAGGTCCTATACTGTGTCTGGTCGGTCCACCAGGGGTGGGAAAGACCTCACTAGGTAAATCCATTGCCAGAGCGACCAATCGCAAATTTATTCGAATGGCGTTAGGTGGTGTCAGAGATGAAGCGGAAATCCGCGGACATCGACGTACGTACATTGGCTCTATGCCCGGAAAAATCGTTCAAAATCTGTCCAAAGTAGGCTATAGAAATCCGTTGTTTTTGCTGGATGAAATCGACAAGATGGCCATGGATTTTCGTGGTGATCCCGCCTCAGCGCTGTTGGAGGTACTGGATCCGGAGCAAAACCACACCTTCAACGACCATTATTTGGAAGTGGATTACGATTTGTCCGATGTGATGTTTGTGGCTACCGCTAATACTATGAACATTCCCGCGCCATTGCTGGACCGGATGGAAGTGATTCGCCTTTCCGGGTATACGGAAGATGAAAAAGTGAATATTGCCCAACGGTATTTGATTCCCAAGCAAATTAAAGCCAACGGGCTTTCCGAAGAGGAAATCAGTATTGTCGAATCGGCGATACGCGACATTATTCGCTATTACACTCGGGAAGCCGGTGTGCGTAGTTTGGAGCGGGAAATTTCCAAATTATGCCGCAAGGTAGTGAAGAACATATTGTTGGAGCAAGGCACATCTCAAGTGGAGATTTCAGACCAAAATCTCGGAGATTATTTGGGTGTAAAACGATTCCGTTTCGGTTTGGCGGAAGAGAAAGACCAACTTGGTCAAGTGACAGGACTAGCCTGGACCGAGGTTGGGGGCGATTTATTGACCATAGAAGCCGTGCTGGTCCCGGGTAAAGGTAAACATGTCATTACCGGCCAACTTGGGGATGTGATGAAGGAATCGGTTCAAGCGGCTATGACCGTTGTCCGCAGCCGTGCCAAAGCGCTTGGTATTCATTCCAATGAATTTTACGAAAAAAATGATATCCATATACACGTGCCGGAAGGTGCGGTGCCTAAGGATGGACCCAGCGCGGGTGTCGGTATGTGTACGGCCATCGTATCCGTTTTGACAGGGATTCCCGTGCGAGCCGATGTGGCCATGACCGGTGAAATTACCTTGCGCGGAGAAGTGCTGCCCATTGGTGGTTTGAAGGAAAAGCTTCTGGCTGCGCACCGCGGTGGAATTAAAACCGTACTGATACCGGAAGAGAACAGCCGGGATTTAGCGGAAATTCCCGATAATATTAAGGAAAATCTGGATATCAGAACCGTGAAATGGATTGATCAAGTATTGGCGGTGGCCTTAACCAAAGTACCAGAACCATTGTCCGACGAAGCCGTTCAGGAATTGGAAAAAAAACCGGCGGCGGACGAAAGTAACTCTATTCACACTCATTAAAGAAAAAACCTCAGCCGCTTGCTATACTGCAAGCGGCTGTTTTGTTTTTTAATTCCAATGCGTTAAGCAAATTGTTTGCGAACTAAACGCATTGGAGGGCGAAACATTGTCTTGACAGGTCTTCGCCCGTATTGGTATAAAGCGCTGCTCAGCCCGCGAAACGGCTCAAACGCAGTTAGCAGCTGGCGCGGATAACAATTAAATCAACTCATGAGGGGTAGGTAATTTGAATAAAGCGGAATTAGTGGAAGCGGTCGCTGAAAACTCAGATTTAACAAAAGCGGCTGCAACGAGAGCGGTTGACAGTATGATCGCCGCAATTTCAGATGCACTTAGCAAGGGCGAACAAGTTTCCCTCGTTGGGTTCGGCACTTTTTTAGTCCGTGAGCGTGCAGCACGCACTGGCCGTGATCCTCGCAGCGGAGAGCCCATTCAAATCAAGGCATCAAAAAATCCGGCATTTAAAGCTGGCAAAGCATTAAAAGATGCCGTAAACTAGCGCGCTTTCCAGGGGTGCTTAGCTCAGTTGGGAGAGCATCGCCCTTACAAGGCGAGGGTCGTAGGTTCAAGTCCTACAGCACCCACCATTTATCAAAATAGGAGTGGTAGTTCAGCTGGTTAGAATACCGGCCTGTCACGCCGGGGGTCGCGGGTTCGAGTCCCGTCCACTCCGCCAAATGACCAGGCGTTTCCTTTATGTAGCGTAGCTAATTAAAGTTAATGATTCGTTTACTTTCGTTAACTATAGCTGGTTTTTGTGCTACATAAAGGGAACGCCTTTCTTACGTCTGACTCTAACAAAAACTACAAAAACCGTTTGGTAAATAGAGCATGCTTCACTTTATCCGAGAAAAAATCCAAGGTTGGATCGCATGGGCGATCGTTATCCTACTCATCATTCCTTTCGCCTTATGGGGTATCAATCAGTATATGGGCGGAGGAGGTCCATTGGCCGTAGCCACGGTAAACGGCGAAGAAATCAGCCAACGGGATTTTCAGCAAAATTTTTACATGCAACGCGACCGCATGCGTCAAATGTTGGGTGCCCAGTATGACCCCGCTATGTTTGATGCACGCATCAAAGATCAAGCTTTGCAAGATCTTATCGATCAAGAGCTATTAGCACAGAACGCAAAAGAAGCTGGATTCCGCGTCGCGGAAGACAGTGTCAAGCAAACCATTTTGGGCATAGATGCGTTTAAAGAAGATGGCCAGTTTTCCAATCAACTGTATACCAGAGCATTACAAGCGCAAGGCGAATCCCCCGCGAGTTTCGAGCAGCGATTAAAGCGCGCAATTTTGACCCAGCAATTGCACTCGGGTATATCCAGCAGTGCCGTAGTGACCGATGCTGAATTACAACGTCTGTTAAAAATCGAAAATCAGTCCCGTGATATCGATCATTTATTGTTAAAGTCCGATTCGTTTAGGGATGAAGCCGACGCCAGTGACGAAGCGCTGCAGCAATATTACGACGAACATCGCGATGAATTCATGACACCCGAACAAGTGAGTATCGAATATATCGAGTTAAAAGCCAGTGACTTGGGCAAAGATGCGCAACCCAGTGAAGAGGAGTTGCAGCAATTCTATAAAGAACGCGTCAGCCAATTTCAAGTTCCCGAAGAACGCCGTACCCGGCACATATTAATTGCCGTGAGTGAGGGCGCTGATGAAGAGACTATTAATAAAGCCCGCGAAAAAGCCAATGAAATCCGGCAGAAATTAATAGATGGCGGCGATTTCGCTAAATTGGCTGAAGAATATTCTGATGACCCGGGATCTTCAAAACTTGGCGGAGAAATTGGATTTTTTGGCCGTGGCAATTTGGATCCTGAATATGAAAAAACCATGTTTGCCCTGAAAGAAGGTGAGATCAGCGAACCGGTCTTAACATCGTTCGGATTCCATATTATTCAATTGGAAGAAATCCGAGCTGAAAAATCCAAATCTTTTGACGAAGTCAAAGACGAATTGATAGCCGAATACCAAAAAAATATTGCCGAACGTAAGTATTTTGATGAAGCGGAGAAGTTAACTACATTGGCCTATGAAGTGCCTACCACCTTGGCCGACGCTGCCGGTGCCGTGGGGCTGGAAATAAAATCCACTCCATTATTCAGCCGCAAAGGCGGTCCGGGAATTGCCGCCAACCCCAAAGTGGCACAAGCGGCATTCAGCAATGAAGTGTTAGTGGAAGGCTACAACAGTGAACCGGTGGAAATCGGCGAAAACCATATTGTTGTGTTGCGCGTGAAAGATCACGTTGAGAAAAAACCGCGTACACTGGAAGAGGCCAAGGCTGAAATCAAAACCCGATTAATGAATGAAAAAGCCCGTGAAAAAACCAAACAAAAAGGCGAAGATATTATCAAGCGTCTGCAAGCGGGCGAAGACAGGCAAACAATCGCTAAAGAACTGGGGCTGGAATGGACCAAATCCGGGGAACTCAAACGCAGTGACCGTAAAATCGATTCCACCATCGTAAAGCAAGCATTTAAACTGAGTCGCCCTGAAGGGGGCAACACCAGTTTTGGCGGAACTGCACTGGCCAACGGCGACTATGCCGTAATCGCCGTGAATAAAGTGACCGACGGCGATGTTGCTCATATTGAAGAGTCAAAAAAACTCGATCTCAAGCGAACGTTGACCGGCATCCGCGGTGATGCCAGTTTCACTGATTTGTTGGCCAGCATGAAAGACCAGGCACGCATAGTTATCCAGGAAGACAAAATTGAATAACAAATAACCGATTGGTTTCTCACCGGAGTATGTTCATGGTGCGCAGCCGATTCACTAACCCATCAACCGTAGAGTCATGCCAAAGTTAAAACTACATTGGCAAATAATTATTGCGCTTGTTCTCGCCGTTTTTACCGGCTTGTTAACCGGCACAGACGCGTCTCTATTCGGTGTCACTTTTTTCAGTATTTTTGAATTCGTCGGCACTTTATTCTTAAACGCGCTTAAGATGCTTATCGTGCCGCTGGTGGCGTCTTCCATTATTATTGGCATTGCCGGTATCGGGCAGCAACACGGGCATCTGGGGCGCCTGGGCGGTAAAACTATTTTGTATTACATGACGACCAGTTTGATTGCAATTTTAATCGGCCTGGTGGTTGTAAACATCGTGTCACCGGGAATTATCGACGGTCAGCCCGCCAAAGACTTGATCGGCCTTGGTGGTGACCTAGACTCCATCAAAGAAAAAGTTGAAGGCAGAGGAGCAGGTGACATTGCCGAGGTTTTCTTGCGCTTAGTGCCCACGAACATCGTGCAAGCCGCCGCCGCCGGGCAAATGTTGGGATTGATCTTTTTCAGCTTGTTGTTCGGATTTTTTATGACTCGGATCGAACATCCCAGCGCCGAAACCATTTATAGGTTCTGGGACGCGGTATACAACGTGATGATCTTGATCACCGATTTCATAATGAAGTTTGCTCCCATCGGTGTATTTGCCCTTGTTGCCAAAGTCGTGGCGGCAACAGGTTTTGACGCATTCGCCCCGCTTGCGCAGTTTTTCGGCAGTGTGCTAGCCGCGCTCGCCATACATTTTTTTCTTGTTATGCCGTTATTATTGCGTACTCTGGCCGGTGTCAATCCATATGACCATTACCGTGCCATGGCGCCAGCATTGCTCACCGCTTTTTCCACATCGTCGTCATCGGCCACATTACCACTGACGCTGGAATGCGTGGAAAAAAACGCCGGTGTATCCAATAGAACATCGAGTTTCGTGTTGCCATTAGGGGCTACCATCAACATGGACGGAACGGCGTTATACGAATGCGTTGCCGCTATGTTTATCGCCCAGGCTTATGGTATCCACTTAGGATTTGCCGAGCAGTTCACAATTGTATTGGTGGCGTTGCTAACCTCGATCGGTGTGGCGGGCATACCGGCAGCCAGTTTGGTGGCCATCTCCATAATATTGGCTGCTATTGGATTACCAGCGGAAGCTATTGGCTTGATTCTGGCGGTAGACCGCATTCTTGATATGTGTCGCACCACAGTGAATGTGTTTAGCGATTCCTGTGGTGCAGTTATCATTGCCCGCACTGAAGGGGAAAGGGATTTCTACAAGGAATTGAAGATTTAAGTGGTTCGACGATCTAGTAGGATCGAGGTTCGAGGGCCTAGGTTTTAGGTTTGAGGCTGGAGGTTAGCGGTCACATTTAAAACCACCAACCACCACCACTAACCATCACTAATCACCAACCACGAGTCACGAACCACCAGGAACGAACCACTATTTCTCCAACTGCCCCATGCCCATGATGTTGTAGCCGCAATCCACATAAGTGATTTCGCCGGTGATACCCGAGGCCAGGTCGGAACATATGAACGCCGCCACATTACCGACTTCTTCAATGGTTACATTTCGGCGTAAAGGCGTATTTTGCTCGTTGTAGTCCAACATGGCGCGGAAGTTCTTTATGCCGGAGGCGGCAAGGGTGCGGATAGGACCGGCGGATATGGCGTTGACGCGGGTGCCTTCCGGGCCGAGATTGGCTGCCATATAACGTACATTGGCTTCCAGGCTGGCTTTGGCTAAACCCATCACGTTATAACCAGGTAATACTTTTTCAGCGCCTAGATAACTTAATGTCAACAGCGCGCCATTGCGACCTTGCATCATGTCCCGGCCGGCTTTGGCCATAGCGGTAAAGCTGAAAGAGCTAATATCATGGGCGATTTGAAACGCTTCTCGGGAGACATTGTCCAAATAGCCGCCTTCCAGAGCTTCTCGGGGTGCGAACGCGACCGAATGCACAATTATATCCAAGCCGTCCCAAGCGCTTTGTAAGCCGGAAAATACGTTTTCAATTTCTGCGTCACTGCTCACGTCGCAAGGGAAGCTGAGGTTTGAACCGCATTCGGCGGCCATTTTTTCCACACGTGGTTTTAATTTATCGTTTTGATAGGTAAATGCCAACTCCGCCCCCTCGCGCCGCATGGCATCGGCGATTCCCCAGGCAATGGAACGGTTACTGGCCAAACCAACAATCAGTGCTTTTTTACCTTGTAAAAAACCCATAATGAAAACCCTTCTTATTTTGCGTATGTTTTACCGTGCGTAGCTTGAATGGTGTGCTGCATTATACGCAATAGCCATGAAAAACCATAGGCTGAAAATTGGACTCTGGGAGTATTAATCGTTGCACCGCGCCCCAAGGTGTGGCAGCTTATTGCAAAATTTCAGGAATCGCTAAATTAGTTATGACCGATATCGATGAGTTTAAAATCGTCAACTGTGTCGTTGCGAAACTTGTCAATATTCCCGATATTGACCGCGATTTGTGCCTCGCATTTGGCGATTTTAAATCACACGGTTGTTCGCCCATGACTTACTTCAGACATTCCTAAGCTATAATGAGTCCTATGAAATTTGCAGTGGCGTACGTAAAACCAATCATCTCTGAAATTCCAGGCATTTTGCGCCTTTCTTTGATTTTTCTAGCGGCCATTGTTGCTGTATCGGGGTGTGGTGGTGAACCCTGGAACAATCCTTATCCGCGATCACAATCCCAGCAGAATATTTATTATTCGACATTTACCGAGCGGCCAAAACATCTCGATCCGGCGCAATCCTACAGTTCCAACGAAATCGTTTTCACCGGCCAGATTTACGAGCCGCCGTTGCAATACCACTTTTTAAACAGACCGTACGAGTTGATACCACTAACGACAACCGCCGTGCCCAAACCTATTTTTTTGGATGCCGAAAACAATGTGCTGCCGGAGGACGCGCCCGCCGAGGACATTGTATACAGTGTTTATACCATCGAAATACAACCGGGAATCATGTATCAACCGCATCCGGCTTTCGCCAAGGATGAAAATGGACAATCGCTGTATTTGGATTTGTCGCCGCAAAAAGTGGCAGACGTTTTTACCCTGGACGATTTTCAACACAGCGATACACGGGAACTGGTGGCCGCTGACTATGTGTATGAGATTAAGCGCTTAGCCAGTCCGCGCATTCAATCGCCTATCTTCGGACTAATGAGTGAATATATTGTGGGGCTCAAAGACTACGGCAAACACCTGCAGCAAGTGAATAAGCGGTTGGTTAAAGAGCAGGGCGAAAACGCTTATTTGGATTTAATCCAGCAGGAGCTTGAAGGGGTAAAAATCCTGGGTCGTTATAAGTACCAAATAAAAATCTATGGTAAATATCCACAATTTCTCTACTGGCTGGCCATGCCGTTTTTTGCGCCCATACCCCCCGAAGTGGATCAGTTTTATTCCCAACCGGGATTGGACAAAAAAAACGTCACCTTGGATTGGTATCCGGTGGGTACGGGGCCGTATATGCTGTCCGAGAACAATCCCAACATGCGCATGGTAATGGTTAAAAATCCTAACTTCCATGGTGAGTTGTATCCCGGCAGCGGTGAACCGGGCGATGCGGCCGCCGGGTTTCTCGCAGACGCCAATAAACCCCTGCCGTTCATCGATAAAGCGGTTTACAGTCTGGAAAAAGAAAATATTCCCGCGTGGAATAAGTTCTTACAAGGCTACTATGACATCTCCGGTATCAGTTCGGACAGCTTTGACCAGGCGATTAGTTTTAATACCCAGGGCGAAGTGGGGCTCAGTGAGCAGATGCAAACAAAAGGCATTAACCTGGTCACCGGGGTGGGCACGTCAACCTATTACATGGGATTTAATATGCTCGATCCCATAGTGGGCGGCCTGTCGGAGGATAAGCGCAAGTTGCGCCAGGCCATCTCTATTGCTATTGATTACGAAGAGTTTATTTCGATTTTTGTAAACGGCCGCGGCATAGCCGCGCAAGGACCGATACCGCCAGGGATATTCGGTTACCAAGAAGGCGAGCAGGGGATTAATCCATACATCTATGACTGGGTGAACGGCAAACCGCAACGAAAATCCATCGAAGCTGCAAAACAATTATTGGCCGAAGCGGGCTATCCCGATGGCCGTGAGGAGCAAACCGGCAAACCGCTGACCATCTTTTTTGATACCACCGCCACCGGACCGGACGATAAAGCCCGCATGGATTGGTTTCGCAAACAGTTTCAGAAACTGAACATTCAATTGGTGGTTCGCGGCACGGATTACAATCGTTTTCAAGACAAAATGCTCAAAGGCACGGCGCAGTTTTTTCAATGGGGATGGAATGCCGACTATCCGGATCCGGAGAATTTCCTGTTTTTGCTTTATGGGCCAAATATGAAGAAAGACAAGAACGGAGAAAACGCCGCAAATTATCAAAATGCTGAATTCGATCGTTTGTTTGTAAAAGTCAAAAACATGAATAATGGTCCCCAGCGTCAGCAGATCATAGATGACATGGTAGATATTGCCCGCAAAGACAGCCCTTGGGTATGGGGTTTACATCCCAAGCAGTTTACCTTGTACCATTCGTGGTATCACAACGTAAAGCCGAATCTGATGGCCAACAATACCCTAAAATATAAAAAAATTGACCCTGAAAAACGTGAAAAATTGCGTCGTCAGTGGAACCAGCCGGTGATTTGGCCCATTATTTTGACCATAGTGGTCTTGATCGTTGCCATTGTTCCCGCGGTGAATTCCTATCGGGCGAAAATTCATGCCAGAGGAGTGCGCTGATGCTGGCGTATCTGGTGCGGAGAACATTGTATGCGATTCCGATTTTAATTGGGGTCAACTTGCTGACCTTTGCATTGTTTTTCGTGGTGAACAAGCCGGATGACATGGCGCGCATGCACTTAGGCGTAAAACACGTCACGCCCGCGGCGATCGAGCGCTGGAAACAAGAGCATGGCTACGACAAACCGCTGTTTTACAATTCAACGCCGAAAGAGGGAAACGCGTTTACCGATACGATATTTTTTACCAAGTCCTTACGACTTTTTATACTCGATTTCGGCAATGCCGATGACGGGCGTAATATCAGCTATGACATAACCCAACGCATGTGGCCCAGTCTGGCTATCGCCGTGCCCACATTGATAGTGGGTTTGCTGGTGTATATTACCTTTGCCATGACCCTGGCGTTTTTCCGCGCCACTTATATCGACTATGCCGGAGTGATATTTGCCGTTGTGCTGATGTCCATATCGGGGTTGTTTTATATTATTGGCGGGCAGTATTTAATCAGCAAGCTGTTACATCTGGTACCAATTTCGGGATACGACACGGGATTGACAGCGGTAAAATTTTTAATCTTGCCGGTACTAATCGGGATAATTGGCAGTGTAGGTTCCAACTCCCGTTGGTATCGCACCATTTTCCTGGAGGAGATCAACAAGGACTATGTACGCACGGCACGTGCAAAAGGTTTATCCGAGCGCGTAGTTCTGTTTAAACATGTATTGAAAAATGCGTTAATCCCTATTTTGACCGGCATTGTGGTGATTTTGCCCATGTTGTTCATGGGCAACTTGATATTGGAGTCCTTTTTCGGTGTTCCGGGACTGGGTAGCTATACCATTGATGCCATTAGGCAACAGGATTTTGCCATTGTGCGCGCAATGGTGTTTCTCGGCTCGGTGCTGTATATCATCGGGCTTATCCTCACGGACATTTCCTATACCATTGTGGACCCGAGAATTCGTTTAGGGGGCGCGTAATGAAAACGATTGGCCCCTATTTGAAATTGTCGCTGGCGGTCATCCTGATTGTATGGTTGGTGGTTGGTGTTGCGGGTTATACGGATGTCAAGTTAAAGGTTCTGTGGACCGACGGCTTAGTCTATTTGCTGGTGGTAGCCTTACTGTTGTTTACTATTCAAGCGAAAAGCAAAGAGCATTTGCGGGGGCCGTGGCGCCACATCGCCCGGCGGCGTATCGCCATGTCCGCCATGGTGGTGCTGATGTTTTATGTGGCGGTAGGTTTGTTGGATTCCGTGCATTTTCGCAAAGCGTTGGAACGCCAGCCAGGTCAGACACAAGTTCACTACTCGGGTGAAGTGCTAAGTCTGTTGGATATCATCGCCACTGCGCTGCGTGAGCGTCAGGAAACCACGTATTCGGCTCCATTTGCCACCCACGCGTACATGAAAGAAATGCTCGATGTGGACGGTAGGCAGATACGGGACTATCCGCGGCTGACCTACGGCGGGGCGCACCTCGAGAATTCCGGCGATAAAGGGGTCGACATCGCCGTCAATAGTGGTGTTGCGTTGCTGGAGGCGTTGCTGGCCTCGGCATTTTTCTTCTATATCCTGAGTGTCATTCTTGCACGCAACCACAAGAGCGCTTTGCGGGAACAGGCAATTCAAATCATTCGTTTTCGCACGGAAATGCCATGGATGATTATGTTTATCACGTTTACGGTGTTGCTGGTGTGTGTATTTTTGATCATCAATCTTTCCGGCAAGTACCATGTTTTCGGTACCGACAAAGTGGGCCAGGATGTTTTGTATTTGGCGCTCAAAAGTATTCGCACGGGATTGGTGATCGGTACTTTAACGACGTTGATTATGTTGCCCTTTGCCGTGATGCTGGGAATCATGGCGGGTTATTTTCGCGGATGGGTGGACGATGTGATTCAATACGTCTATACCACGTTGAATTCCATTCCGGGTGTATTGCTGATTGCCGCGGCGGTATTGTCGTTACAAGTCTATATGGAAAATCATCCCGAATTGTTTGAAACTTTAATAGACCGAACCGATATGCGCTTGTTGTTCCTGTGTATCATTCTGGGTATCACCAGTTGGACCGGGCTATGCCGGCTGTTGCGGGGCGAGACACTAAAGGTGTCCCAGGTGGATTATGTGGAAGCGGCCACGGCGTTTGGGGTGCGGCATTTTAATATTATGACACGCCATATATTGCCCAATGTCATGCACATTGTGTTAATTGCGGTAGTCATTGATTTTAGCGGTTTGGTGCTGGCGGAAGCGGTATTGTCATACATTGGCATAGGCGTGGATCCGGCGATGATCAGCTGGGGTAATATGATTAATAGCGCGCGTTTGGAAATGGCCCGTGATCCTATTGTCTGGTGGTCTCTGGCGGCCGCGTTTGTGTTTATGTTTGTGCTGGTATTAGCCGCGAATTTATTCTCCGATGCGGTCAGGGATGCATTTGACCCACGCGTTTCCCGCTCCCAGTAACTTTAACGAACAACCAATCAATTACAGTAAGCTATGTTAAAGCAATCGCAAATACTGGAAGTGGAAAACCTGCACACGTGGTTTAGCGGCGATGGCGGAACAGCACGCGCTGTCGATGGCGTGAGCTTTACCGTAAACAAAGGCGAAACATTCGCTTTGTTGGGGGAGTCCGGATGTGGTAAATCCGTCACCTCGCTGTCCATCATGCGTTTGGTGCCGGAGCCGGGAGGAAAAATCGTACAAGGCCGGGTTGTGCTACACGGCCAGGACTTGCTGCAGTTACCGGAAACCCAGATGCGCGATGTGCGCGGCAGCCGTATCGCCATGATTTTCCAGGAGCCGATGACCAGCTTAAACCCGGTATTAAAAGTCGGTGAGCAAATCGAAGAGACGGCGGTGCGTCACAAAACCTTAAAAGAAGGCCAAACGCCGAAACAAAAAGCGATCGAGTTGTTAACCGCGGTTGGCATCCCCGATCCACAGAGACGTTATGGTGAATAT